>JADGNS010000187.1 GCA_017883355.1 Candidatus Solibacter sp. | reverse complement strand
CGCCCGCTCTCGGCGTCGTATCTGGCCAAAGCCATGCCGCTGGCCGATAAGGCGATCCGCGCGCTGGAGCGCAAGCGCTTCATCGTCGCCGAGCAGGTGCAGGTGGAGCGCGATCCGCTGCGCGCGCCCTCCGAGCGCCTGCGCGTGGAGCTCGCCGCCGCCAAGGGGCCCGAGCCCAAGCTCAACAAACCGGAGCGCGAACTGCGCGCCTTTCTGGAATTGCATCCGGGCTCGCACAATCTGAAGGAACTCGAAGACATGGTGAAGCACGCGAGCGCCGCGGCGCGCTCGCTGGCGCGCAAGGGGATGGTTTCCCTCAAGCCGGAGACGGTGGCGATGAAGGTCGCCATCCGGGCGCGCCACGCGTTGAATCCCGCGCAGCAGGAGGCATTCCAACAGATTCACGCTTGCATACAATCCAAGCGCTTCCAGACGTTTTTGCTGCACGGCGTCACCGGGAGCGGCAAGACCGAAGTGTATTTGACGGCCATCGAGACCGCGCTGGCCGAGGGGCGGAGCGCGCTGCTCATGGTGCCGGAGATCGCCCTGACGCCCCAAATGGCGGGGCAGTTTTTCTCGCGCTTCGGCGACCGCGTGGCCATCCTGCACTCGGCATTCACCGACGTGGAGCGCACCGAGCAGTGGCGGCGCATCCGCTCGGGCGTGGCCAGCGTGGTAGTTGGGACGCGGAGCGGAGTGTTCGCGCCGGTGCAAAATCTCGGCCTGATCGTGGTGGATGAAGAGCACGATGGCAGTTACAAGCAGGAGGAGAATCCGCGCTACAACGGGCGCGACGTGGCCATCGTGCGCGCGCAGGGGTCGGGAGCGTGCGTGGTGCTGGGTTCGGCCACGCCCAGCCTGGAGAGCCGCTACAACGCGGAGAAGGGCAAGTACACGCTGCTGGAGCTGCCGGGGCGCATCGAAGCGCGGCCCATGCCGGTGGTGGAACTGATCGACATGCGGCAGGAGTTCCTGGAGACGCGCAAGCAGGAGACGTTTTCACGCAAGCTGATCGAGGCGCTGGGGCAGCGCGTGGAGAGCGGCGAGCAGACCATCGTGCTGCTCAACCGGCGCGGGTTTTCCAGTTTCGTGGCGTGCCGCGCCTGCGGCGAACGCGTGCAGTGCATCAACTGTTCGCTCACCCTGACCTATCACAAGCGCGACCGGCGCCTGTTGTGCCACTACTGCGGGTACGCCGAGAAGGTGCCCAGCCAGTGCCCGAAGTGCTCGAGCGAGCATATCTACTTTTTGGGCATCGGCAGCGAGCGCGTGGAAGAGGAGTTGCACCGCGCCTTCCCGGCGGCGCGTATCGCGCGGCTGGACCGCGACACGGTGACCGGCAAGCGCCAGTACGAAACCATTCTCCAGGATTTCCGCGAGGGCAACTACGACATGCTGGTGGGCACCCAGATGATCGCCAAAGGCCACGATATTCCGAACGTCACGCTGGTGGGCGTGGTGGCGGCCGACTTGGGGCTCGGCATGCCGGATTTCCGCGCCGCGGAGCGCACCTTCCAACTGCTCACCCAAGTAGCGGGACGCGCCGGGCGGGGCAGCCTGCCGGGAATCGTGCTGGTGCAGACCATCAATCCCGAGCACTACGCGGTACGCCTGGCGGCGGCCCAGGATTACCAGGGCTTCTACGAGAAGGAATTGAATTTTCGCCGTATGATGCACTATCCGCCCTTCGCCGCCATGGCCAACGTGCTGGTGCGCAGCGAGAAGAAGGAAATGGCCCTGCGCATGAGCACGGAGTTGGGCTACCTGCTCAATCCGCCGCCGGAGAAGCTGCGCGTCATGGGTCCGGCCGAGGCGCCGGTGCCGCGGCTCAAGAACGAATACCGCTATCAGTTTCTGATCAAGGCGGCCAGCCGCAAGGCGCTCAACGAGTTGCTCCAGAAGATCCGCAATTTCGCCGTAGAGCACAAATGGGGCGCCACCGCGCTGGTCATCGATGTGGACCCGTTGACGCTGATGTAGGCGCTACACTTCCTTCAGCCGGAAATTCCGGTACTCCACTTTCATGGGCGGTCCCACGTGTACCTGGACGCCGATCTCGCCCTTGAGCATACGGCCCGGAGCATCGTCGTCGATCACCACAGACATCAAATGGCCGTTCAGCATGTGAATCAAGGTGTTCCCGCGGATGATCAGGTGGATCGCGTTCCAGTCCTTAGTGATGAACTCCGCCAGCGCGGCAGCGTCGCCGATGGTGGATAGAACGATCGGCTTCCGCCCGCCCACCACGTGGGTCACCTGGCCGCGCAGCGCGTGGAACAGGCGCCCCTTCTCCTCGTAGTTCTGCCCGGTATAGCGGTTGGCTCCGTCGATATCGAACTGGTACCCGCGCATGGCGAACTTGTTGGTGGGCGTCACCGTGTCCGGCACCACCACGCTGCGGTAGTTGATGCCGCTGTTGCCGCCGCTGGTGATGCGGTAGTCGGCTTTCAATTCGAAATCGGCGGGAGCGCCCCCCTTCCAGATGATGAAGGTGTTGCTCTTGATGACCGTCTCGGGTGTGATTTCGCCAACCAGCGCACCCTCTTCCACGCGCCAGTATTTGGGATCGCCTTCCCATCCGGCGAGAGTCTTGCCGTCGAAGATGGGACGGAATCCCGGCTCGTCGCCGGTGGGCGCTTCGGGGCGATCGGACTGTTTCGGGACGTATTGCGCGGCCAGCGGCGCGGCGGCCAGCGCAGCCAGGAAAGATCGGCGGCTTCTGTGTGACATGGTGTTCTAAGTCATATCACAGAAACGGGAATTGGCCTTCACGTCCACCGGAAAAGCGGGCAGCGCATGGTAAGGAACGATGCTGCCCGTATTGGCAGGTAGGTTCTGGCCGCCTTTGGGGGTGCCGCGGATGCCCGAATGTTCCAAAATGGAACAAAGTCGGCCGGGAAGTACTCGGTGATTTCCCCGTAAGCACTTGTATTGACATAGCTTACTTCAGAGCTGGCGAAGCTTGCTGTATCTGTGTGCAGAACGACACTTAACAATAAATATCTGAGAGTCTCAGGGGTGTGACACACGTCGATTTCCACAGGCTTTTCCACCAAACGGTGGAAAACTCGGAATCCGCCGTCAACCGAGTTTAAGGTACGATTGAGGAGATGCGGAGAGCCTGTTTACTGCTGGCGATCGGTTGTGCCGCCCTGAGTGCACAGACCGGGGACGCGGAGAAACTTGCGCCGTACTACCCCACTCCGGAAACCATCGTCGAGAAGATGCTGCGGCTCGGCGGGCTGAAGGCCGGGGAGAAGATGTACGATCTGGGCAGCGGCGATGGCCGTATCGTCATCGTGGCCGCCCAGAAGTTTCATGCCGAAGCTGTGGGGGTGGAGTTGGACAAGGACCTCTGCAGGCAGAGTACGGCGAAGATCCTCAAACTGGGGCTGGACAAGAACGCTCATATCGTCAACGGCGATCTTCTGAAACAGAACTACAGTTCCGCCGACCTGGTTACCGTATACCTGTTACCGGATGCGGTGAACAACAAGGTTCAGCCGCTTTTAGACAAGCAGTTGAAGAAGGGCGCGCGCATCGTGGCCAAGGATTTCGATTTCCGCAACTGGACGCCCGAAAAAGTGGAGAACATCGCCGATGATGGTGAAGGCCGGAGTCACACTCTTTATCTGTACCGGAAGTAAACCGTGTTATTTTCGCCAATATTAGCGTGGCCCCGTTATGTAGCCTGGGTCCGGGTCCTGCTAGCGACCGTTGCCCCGGCGGCCGCCTATCTATTGCTGCCCAGCGGAGTCGCGCCGATGTTTTACGGCGCGATGGCGCTTTACCTCGTGTATGCGGTGGCAGTTGCCCTGCGCGGCAAGAGCCACACCGGGATGTTGGGGCTGCTGGCGCTGTTCGGCGACACGGTCTTCTTCCTGATCATGGCCAGTTACGGCCCCGACCGCATGTTGTGGCTGTCCAGCGCGTTCTTCCTCTTCCTGTTGGGGGAAGCCCTGGCTTTTTACAGTACCGTGGAAGTGGTGGTGATTGTGGTGGCGTGCGCGGTGTTTTGCGCGGTGCTGCCGTACGGCGCGCTGGTGCTGGATCGGACGGTGGTAGTGGCGGGCGTGGTGGCCTGTGCATTTGCGGTGAACAAGCGCCGGCAGGAACTGGAACTCGAGCAGTTGCGCGCCCGGTTGCTTGACTCGGAGAAGGCGGCGGAGAAGGCGCGCGAGCTGGAGCGGGTGCGGATCGCGAGCGATTTCCACGATGGGCCCTTGCAGAGCTTTATCAGTTTGCAGATGCGGCTGGAGATCCTGCGCAAACTGATGGATCGGGACCTGAATGCCGGACTGGCCGACCTGAAGCAATTGCAGGCCCTGGCCCAATCCCAGGTGCGGGACCTGCGCACGTTCCTGCACAGCATGCGGCCCGTGGACGTGGACGGCGCCAACCTGGTGGCCACGACGCGCCGTGCGGCGGAGAGTTTCCAGAAGGAGAGCGGGATTCCGGTGACGTTCCTGGGGACCAACTCGCCGG
Source organism: Candidatus Solibacter sp. (assembly GCA_017883355.1). GTDB lineage: Bacteria > Acidobacteriota > Terriglobia > Bryobacterales > Bryobacteraceae > Solibacter. The sequence goes on along the minus strand of JADGNS010000187.1, from coordinate 3,221 downwards.
TGGGTCTGCCGCCGGAGATGACGCTCGAAGTGCTGCAAATGGTGCGCGAGGCGTTGCACAACGTGCAGAAGCACGCGGGGGCCACGCGGGTGGCGGTGGCCATGGAGAAGACGGACCGGGGCCTGGAGATTTCGGTGGACGATAACGGCCACGGATTCGGATTCGCGGGGTCGTACTCGCTGGAGGAGTTGGAACTGCTGCGCCTGGGGCCGGCGAGTCTGAAACGGCGGGCGCGGAGCTTGAATGCGGACCTCATGCTGGAATCGCGGCCGGGACGCGGGTCGGGAATCAAGTTCAGAATTCCGTTGTCGTAAGAAAGGCCAAAAACAGAATGGCCACGGATGAACACGGATGAACACGGATAAAACAAAACTGCTTATCCGTGTTTATCTGTGTTCATCCGTGGCCATTATTCTTTTTGCTTCAGGTTGCGGCAGGTATGCGAAGTTCACGCTGCCCGAGGTGCGCGGGGGAGATGTGTCATTAGTGTTCCGGTTTGTGGCGGAGCCGGAACCGGTGCTCACGCGCGATGAGTTTCGGGATGTGTTGAACCCTTCGGTGGCGGGGCGGATCAATCTCTATTCGGTGTTCGACGGGCAGTGGCATACGGCGCTGGCCACGACTGAAGATGGCGTGCACTGGCGGAAGCAGGGGATTGTGCTGCGCGCGGCGGCGGGCAGCTACATCGCGGCTAACGGCAGCGCGCTGTCTTACGGGGGGCAGGTCTGGTATTGGTACGAGACGGGGGCCAAGGACCGGCTGCGCATACAACTGGCGCGGTCGGCGGACGCGCGTACGTGGCAGACCGAGGCGGTCCCCGTCCTCGACGTGGGGCCGTCGGGCTCGTGGGACGAACGCGCCGTGGCCGACCCTTACGCGATCCGCATCGAACCGTACTTCTACCTGTACTACCTGGGGCAGGATCGCGCGGTGCGGCAGCGCATCGGCGTGGCGCGGAGCGGCGACGGCGTTCACTGGGAGAAGCTGCGGGCGAATCCCGTGGTGGAGATGGATGAGGACGAGCGGGGGATCGGCGAGCCCGCGGTGTGGCAGTCCGACGGATTCTACTGGATGCTGTACACGGTCCGCGATTTCGCCGAGAACCGCTATCTGCGGCTGGCGCGTTCCACCGATGGGGTGCGCTGGACGAAGCTCCCGGTGCGGTACAGGGGCACCCAGGCGTGGAACTCCCAGGTGATTTGCGACCCCACCGTGGTGGTGGAAGGCGGCCGGATACTGGTATGGTTCGGCGGCGGCGACGTGGCCTCGCCGGATGAGAACCTGCACGGACAGATCGGCTTTGCTACGCTGGCCAAGTGAACGTCGGCATTACTTGCTATCCAACCTACGGCGGCAGCGGGATTGTCGCCACCGAACTGGGAATGGAACTGGCCGCGCGCGGGCACGAGGTCCATTTCATTACGTACGCCAACCCGATCCGCCTGGATCCGGATACGCCGCGCATCCACTACCACGAGGTGGAGGTCTCGAATTACCCCTTGTTTCAATACCCGCCGTACTGTCTGGCGCTGGCCGGGCGGATGGCGGAAGTGGCCGAGAGCTACCACCTGGACGTGCTGCACGTGCACTACGCGATTCCGCATTCCATCGCGGCGCTGCTGGCGCAGCAGATGGTGGCGGGCGTGCGGCGGCTGCCCTACATCACGACGCTGCACGGCACCGATATCACGCTGGTGGGCGCGGACCCTTCGTATTTCGGGATCACCAAGTTCTCCATCGAGAAATCCGACGGGATCACCGCGGTCAGCGAAACTCTGCGCGAGCAGACGGTGGAGATCTTCGGGGTGCCGAACGAGATCCGTGTGATCAAGAATTTCGTGAACTGCGAACTCTACCATCCGGACAACGAGAAGAAAGGCGCGGCCGCGTACGCGCCGGGTGGCGAGAAACTGCTGATTCACCTGTCGAACTTCCGGCCGGTGAAGCGCGTGCTGGATTGCATCCGCATTCTGGCGGAGGTGCGCAAGAGCGTCCCGGCGCGGCTGCTGATGGCGGGCGACGGTCCCGAGCGCGGTCCGGCGGAGCACCTGGCGCGCAGTCTGAAAGTGGACCAGCACGTCATGTTTCTCGGCAAGCAGAACCACGTGGAGCGGCTGCTTCCGCTGGCGCATGTGCTGCTGATGCCGAGCGAGATGGAATCCTTCGGCCTGGCGGCGCTGGAGGCCATGGCGTGCGGCGTAGTGCCGGTGGCGACGCGCGTGGGCGGGGTTCCGGAACTGATTACCGACGGCGAGGACGGCTATCTGGAGGCGGTGGGCGATATCGCGGCGCAGGCGGCCCGCGTGGTCGCCCTGCTCTCTGACGACGCGCTGCACTGGCGCCTGGCGAAGGCGGGACGCTGGAATGCGGGCGAGCGCTTCTGCACCGACCGCATCATTCCGCAGTACGAGCGGTATTATACCGACGTGGTGAATGGCGCGAAGTGAGGCACGGGCGCCGCATCGGCCCACGCCGTACCGGATCGAAACTTCGACCAAAGGTCACGCCGCCGGCGGCCGAACTTCGCGCAACGGTCCGCCATTGGTGGATGGCGGACGCAAAGGCCTCCTGCGCCGACTCCTCCGCCAGGTGGAAATCGCCGACCAGCCGGATCAGGGCGGCGACAATCCGGCCCCAATCGGACCGCTTCACCCGCCGTGGCGGCGTCCCCAAGCATATCCGATTGTAAATTCTCTACTGCGGAATCGAAGAAGCTATGGTTCAATATTCAGAATGGAGGGATCGATGTTTATCACAATCGCGATCGTAGTGGGCATTCTGCTGGCGGCCATTCTCGGCTTTGCCGCGACCAAGCCCGGCATGTTCCGCGTACAGCGCGCCCAGCGCATCCAGGCGCCGCCAGAGCGGATCTTCGAACTCATCAACGACTTCCATAGGTGGGCCTCCTGGTCGCCATGGGAGAAGGTGGACCCCGCGATGAAGAAGACCTTTACGGGCGCGGTAAGCGGCAGGGGCGCAGTGTATGAGTGGGCAGGCAATCGGAAGGCCGGCCAGGGACGCATGGAGATCACCGATACCTCTCCCGGTTCCATGGTCACGATCAAGCTGGATTTCCTCAAACCGTTCGAAGGCCACAATACGACCGAATTCACCCTGGAATCTCAGGGCAGTTCCACGGATGTCACCTGGGCGATGTATGGTCCTCAAGCCTACGTCGCGAAGATAATGTCGGTATTCATCAGCATGGACAGCATGATCGG
>JADGNS010000186.1 GCA_017883355.1 Candidatus Solibacter sp. | reverse complement strand
CCGGAATTGCCCCACCGCGAAATTGAACGCGGCGAGGGACCGGCTCCTCACTGCGCCCCGGCACTTAAAACGTCAGCTTGCGCAAATAATCGTAACTCTGGCGAAGGCTGTCGACGGGATTGCCCGGGGTCTGGTCCTGTTCCACAAAGAAGTGTTTCACGCCGTTGTCCGTGGCGGCGCCAAGAATCCCGGCGATGTTCAATACCCCGTTGCCGACTTCGCGGAAAGCGCCGGCCGGCACCGTTTCGTTGAACTGGACCGGAATGCCGTCGGGCTTGTTCTTGACGTGCAACAACGGCACTCGGCCGGAGTAGCGCTTTAGCATGTCAACCGGATCGTGCCCCGCAACACTGAGCCAGAAGATGTCCAACTCGAACCCGACCAGGCCCTTGTCGGTCTGCCCCGTAATCAGTTCCCAGGGTGTCGATGAGCCGATCGCCCTGAACTCGAAAGCGTGGTTGTGGTAGCAGAGCTTGAGGCCGCTCTTGTGGCACAGCGCGCCCACCTCATTCAGCGTGTCGGCGAGCGCCTTGAAGCGATCCATGCCGGCCGTCCGCTCGGGACGCGGGACGGCTGGATAGACCAGGTACTCGAAGCCGTGCTGTTTGACGGTGCCGATGGCAGCGGTGAGCTTCGCGCGGTTTTCGGCCGTGAAAAGCTCGGAGTCCATATGTATGCTCACCGGCCGCATCTTCGTCTGCCGGAGGCCGGGCCAGACTCGATCCAGGCTCGCCCAGATGACCTCGGCTTCGCGAAAGCCGATCGCATCCAGCGTCTTCAGCACTTCGGCCGGGTCGCCATTCGCGATCACGTCGCGGACCGTGTAGAGCTGTACGCCGATGGCTTTCAGGCTGCGTGGGCTGGATGGAGACGCCAAGGCGCCACTGCCCGCGAGCGCTCCCGCGGTTCTCAAGAGGGTACGTCGAGAGATGTCTTTCATGAGTTTCCTGGCCTTCGCGGCGGATGATACGGTCGCATGGCGCCAACCTGCGTGGATTGTAGCACCCCGCTTCGAGTGCCATTCCGCGCGCCAGGAGTTATCCTCTGAGAGATCGAACTGTGGCCGGCGGCGGACACCCACCGGGCCCAACGCGCTGGCGCCGCCCATACCGACAAGAGTGACAATCGAGGACCCATTTATGACCCGTGCTCCCGGAATTCTGCTTCGCCCGATTGGTTTCGCGCTGTTCACGCTTTCCACCGCCCTGGCGGGCGGAAACAACTACCAGAATTTCGACGTCGCCCTCTACAGCCGGGTTTATGAAACGCGGCAGATGAACGACCCCGCCTGGCTCGAAAACCACTGGCAAGCAGTGTCGAAACACATGAAAGTGGACAAGATCTACCTGGAGACGTCGCGCGATATGGTGGTGGTGGATCAGGCGACGCTGGACCTGGCCAAGAAGTTCTTCCTGAGCAAAGGCGTCAAGGTTTCCGGCGGCATCACGGTTACGGTGAGCGAGATGAACCAGTTCGAAACGTACTGTTATTCGAACCCTGAGCACCGGCAGAAGCTCAAGAGCATTGTCGAGTTCACCGCCAGGAACTTTGACGAGTTCATTCTCGATGACTTCTTCTTCACGGACTGCAAGGCCGATAGCGATATCCAAGCCAAGGGCGATCGCACCTGGACGCAGTTCCGGCTGGCGCAGATGGACGAGGCCGGACGGAACCTGGTTGTGGCGCCGGCGCGGGCCGTCAACCCGAAGGTCAAGGTCATCATCAAGTATCCGAACTGGTACGACCATTTCCAGTTCCTGGGATTCAACCTGGAGACCGAGCCCAAGTTCTTCGACAAGATCTATACCGGCACGGAAACCCGCGATCCCAGCGGCAACCAGCACCTGCAGCAATACCACGGGTATTCAATCGTGCGCTACTTCGAGAACCTCAAGCCTGGTGGCAACGGCGGCGGCTGGGTGGACCAGGGCGGCAGCAACATCCCGGGCCGTTTGGATGAGCAACTCTGGCTGACCCTGTTCGCCAAGGCGCCGGAGATCACGATCTTCAACATCGGCGCCATTTACCGCCCCTCACGCAAGGACGATGGCACCATGGTTCCGGATTCGCCGACGGCGCAGGCCGCGGGCAAGGTCTTCGCTCAGGTGGATAGCTTCATCGGCAAACTCGGCAAGCCCATCGGCGTGAAGACCTACAAACCTTTTCACTCGTCGGGCGAAGACCATCTGCCCAGCTACCTGGGGATGATCGGGATTCCCATGGACATCGTTCCGGAGTTCCCCACGAACGCGAAGACGGTGTTGCTGACGGAGCAGGCCAGGTTCGATCCGGCCATCGTCGGCAAGATCAAAAAGCAACTTGTGGCAGGCAACACTGTGGTGATCACGTCGGGTCTGCTGAAAGCGCTGCAGGGGAAGGGCATTGAGGACATCGTCGAGCTGGAATACACCGGACAGACAGTGGCCACGCGCGAGTTCGCCGGGCGCGGCGGACGGGGAGCCAAACTGGACGAGGCCATCCTCCTTCCAAAAATCCGGTACGCCACCAATGACTCATGGGAGGTGGTGAGCGCTTTTACCTCGGCGAACCGCACGTCGGGCACGCCTGTTCTGCTCTCTACCAAGTACTCCAAAGGCTTGCTCTACGTCCTGACCATTCCCCAGGATGAAGGCGACCTGTATCAGTATCCGCAGAACGTGTTGGCCTCCATCCGCAATGTGATTGCGAAGGATATGTACGTACGCCTGGACGCGCCGAGTATGGTGAGCCTGTTCGTTTACGATAACGACAGGTTCATCGTCGAGTCCTTCCAGGACAATCCGGTGACCGCGCGCGTTGTAACCGACGGTCGCATCACCAGGCTTCACGATCTTGTGACCGGTGAGGAACTGACCGGCCGGCCGCAGGCCGTCATGGGCGGTCGGGGAGGAGTGGTCGCTCCCGCGGCCACCGTGTTCGAAGTTCCGTTGACGCGCGCTTCCTATCGTGTCCTCTCGGCGAATTGAGACTCAGGGATCGGCGGCTCGGCACGACCAGGCTATTTCCACACGCCGCCGATCTTCCAATACTCCAGTTCAGGGCCATGCAGGCCGCCGGGCCCGGCCGTGACCGCGCGATTGCGCACCTCTTCCATCTGATCCGCGGTGTACGGCTTGAAGTTCTGAGCGAAGCGCACGTCGTCGTCCAATTGGCCGATGGTGCTGCAGCCGACGGCGGCGCAATGGATGGGCAGGCTCAACGCATACTTCAGGCACTCTTCGGCATTCAGGACCCGAAGCAGGAATGCGTTGCCGAAGACTTTCATGGCCTGCACTCCAATGCCTCGCTCCCGGGCCACGGGTAGGGTGATTTTCTCGAAGCTCAAATAGGCCGGGTCGGCGGCGTGGAGCGGCATGAGGATCGAATCCCACTTGTCGTAAGCCTTCAGCATGGACACGTGCGCGTTCGGATCATGGTGGCCGGTGAAGCCGAAGAAACGGCACTTGCCCGCCTTTTTCGCGCCTTCGAACGCCTCGATGGCTCCGCCTGGAGCGAATATCTGATCCACGTCCTTCTGGTCCTGGATTCCGTGCATCTGCCAGAGGTCCACGTAGTCGCTCTTCAGGCTTTTCAGCGAGGCGTGCAGGTCCTGCTCGGCCTCGACGCGTGTCCGTTTGGTGGACTTGGTCGTGATGAAGACCTGTTTGCGCACGTCCGACAAAACGTCGCCGTAGACTTCTTCGGAATGGCCATCCCAGTAGGCATGCGCGCAGTCAAAGTAATTCAGGCCCAGGTCGTAGGCGTGCCGCACCTGAGGGCGTGCGGCCTCCTTGTTGCGGAGCAGGGCCAGGCGCGCGCCGCCTTGTCCGACAACGGTCAGCTTCACACCCGTCTTGCCGAACTCACGCATCGGCGTGGCGCCCACCTGGGGCTTTTGTGGACGGGCGTTCAAGCCTGTGATCCCCAGTCCGGCGAAAGCCGCACCGATGAAGGTCCTGCGTCCTGTCGATCCCATGGCTCTGTGATTCATCTGCAGCCGCGCTCCTGTTCGCACTGAACCCAAACATTACCACAGGAGCGGAACCTCCGGCGACGGTGCCGGAGGTGAGAATTGCGCGTCGGCGGGCCGCGTGGTAAGTTGGCAGGCTCAAGGAGGTGAAGCCCGTGTATTCGAGGCGAGATTTCAGCAGACTGGCGGCGGCCGCGGCCGTGCCACTCGTGGCTTCGACCCCACCGAATTCGGTCATCGCCGGCGTGCAGATCGGGGCGCAGACCAACAGTTTCAGCGACCGGGATCTGGACGGCGCGATCCGCGCGATGCTGGAGATCGGCATCGGCGAATGTGAGTTGTGGCAAGGACACGTGGAGCCGCGCGCCGCTAGCGGAAAGGATGCCGAACTGTCCCGGTGGCGTGACGAGATGCCGGCCAGCTACTTTCATGGGATCGCCAGGAGGTTCAGGACGGAGGGCATACGGCTTTACTCCTACGACTTCCAGTTCCGCGAGACATTCACGGACCACGAGATCGAGCGCGGCCTCGAGATCGGCCGCGAACTGGGGGCCCACTGCATGGTGACTTCGTCGGCCACCGTATCGCTGGCCAAGCGGATGGCGCCGTTCATCGAGAAACACAAGATGCCGGTCGGCATGCATGGCAGAACCAACGTGATGGACCCGAACGAGTTCGCGGGACCGGAGAGCTTTGAGCGGGCGCTCGGTTACTCGCGCTCCATCGGCGTGAACCTCGATCTCGGCCATTTCACAGCGGCCGGATTCGATGCCGTGTCTTTCATCCGGAAGCACCACGACCGGATCCTCTCCATCCACTTGAAAGACCGCAAGAGGGGCCAGGGCGGCAGCATGCCATTCGGAGAAGGAGACACTCCCATCCGGGAATGCCTGCAACTGCTGAAGAGGAATCGCTGGAAGATCCCCGCGCACATCGAACACGACCGCGGCGGAGAAAGAGTGGCCGAGTTCAGGAAGTCGTTCGAATACTGCCGGCGCGCGCTAGAGTGAACGTGCTTCCGCTAGAGTTTCTGCGCCATGTCCACCACCAGCCTGGTGACGAAATCGCGATAGCTGCCGGCTCGCGCATCGCCGCCTTTGGCGAGGTAGGCCTTGAGGATCTTGCGGTGCGCCTCCTCGGGCAAATCGACGCCGAGTTTCTGGAAGAGCCAGACCGGGGCGTCGGTCTTCTCATTCATGCGGTTCCATATGGCATCGATTTGGCGTGCCGGGCGGGGCGAGGAAAAGAACACGCGGCGCGCGTTTTCCAGAAGGAATTTGTTGCGTTCGGCAGCGGTCGGTGCCAAGCCCGCGGTGTCGATCCACGTCTGGGTCGAACGCAAGGTCTCATCGCGCCACAGAGCGACGGGGAACTCGCTGCCGTAAAGCAGCCTATCCCACCCCGCGACCTTGACCACCGCCCGCGTCCAGACCTTCAATGAAACCGGGTCCATATACCCCTGGCGCGAGAAGATCACCAGGAACCGCGGGTGTCCGAAAAGGCGTGCCACAGCGGCGTCCCTGGAAAGGATCGACGGGTCGGTCGGACCGGCGAAGTGCGTGCCACAAACAACACACGCCGGATATCGCTCGAGGAAACCGACCAGTGTGTCCGCGGCCACCCGGTATGCCTCGTTGCCCTCGATGTAGGGAGTACCGCCGGCCTTACCGATGATGTCGAGCAACTCCGGCTCCCGGACCGCCACTGTCGTCTGGAGCCGGATGCCCTGGAATCCGCAGTCCATCTGCGCCTTCACGCAGTCCGCTCTTTCCTGGGGAGTTCGGCCCGAAGGCATCCCGATCACCCGGAAGCGATTGCCGTAGCGAACAGCCGTGCGCGACAACTCGGTCAGGTTCGGGCAGGTCGCGGCAGTGCCGACAATCGCTGCCTCCACACCGTTGGCATCCATCAGTTCCAGGTACTCTTCGGCGCTCATGAAGCGCGGAAGCGAGACGTGTCCCCAGGCGTCGATCGACTTAGGGCCGGCGCTCGCCTCGGCACTGAAGGCTGGCGGCGCTGCCGCCGTGAGCGCGGTTACGCCGACGAAACGGCGCCGAGTAGTCTTGAGATTCATGTCGCTGCCCATTTCCTTGAAGGCGCTCAGTTCATCATCGGCGAGCAACACGGCTTCTGGACCGGCTTTGGCTCCATCAGTTCCGTCCGCGTCAGGTTCGCGTCGTAAAGATTCAATTGCCACTTGCCGTCCCGTCCGATCTTCGGACCTTCGGCTGGTGTCAGGCCCCGGCTCTGTACTGTCTTGTGGCCGCTCTGGACGTCTGGAACCCCGAGAGCCATGTGGTTCATGACGCCGAGCGTGCGGGCGCTCGGGTTCTTCACGTTCAGCATGTACTCGTACCAATCGGTGCCATCGGGCACCCGCATGTCCACCCAATTGATCTGCTCGTCCGTCGGGCCGCCGTGCCAGAACTCGCGGAATCCGAGAATATCGCGGTAGAGGTGATCGTACGCAGCGCGGTCGGACACCGTCGTCCCCACGTGGATGATCCGCTCCGACACTCGTGTGGTGGGTAGAAACTTCCCGAAATTACGCGAGTGCAGCGAACCCGGCAGATATTGGACGAACTCCACGTCGTGGCCGTCGGGGTCTTTGATCATGAAGCTGAAGTTCCCATCGGGGCTTTTCGGCACAGTCTCCGGCACCCTCACGCCGTTACTGGCGAGGTAGTCGCGAAGCTGCGGAGCATTGTCCGTCTCGAAAGCAATGTGCGCGAGGATGAGTTGCTCCGGCCCCTTCCAGCCTGGGAAGATCATCACGTACTGGTGATCGTTCACCTTGAAAACCAGACCGGCTTCCGGCCGGTCCGGCTGGAACGCCTGTTCGTAGCCGAGTTGCTGGCCGTAGAACTGTCGGGCGGCGTCCAGGTTATCGGTCCAGAGGGCGATGTGGGCGACGCCCACGATTCGAGGCCGCTTCGCGGCGGTGGTGGTCTGCGCGGCGGCAGTAATTGCGAAAGCGGCGAGAGCGGTCCAGAAGAGGGTGGAGGGCTTCATAACCCACCAGTATAGGCCGGTGCCACGGGGATGGGGAGTGTCTACTACCAGCCGCTGGCGGCATTGTAGGGCAGCAGAAACCCGTTGGCCTCGATTTCGTGGATCTTGCCCGCGCGAATCTTGAAGATCTCGCCCGCTTGCAGGTTGATCGGCCCGAAGTTCATGGGGATCGTGTCCACTCCGGGCACGCCGGCGATCTTGATCGACCTTACGTTTCCGCGGTGCACGAACATTGGGAATCCGAACACCAGCCCGTATTCCTCGTCGATGATCAGCAACCGGCGTGGGCGGATCCTGGTGATGTAGGCCAGATTGTGGGTATTCATCTGATCGCGGCAGTTTAGCGCGTTGATCTTCTGAGCGGCCGGATCGGCCCTGGGGTCGGGGACTTTATTGGTGGTCGTCTGGCCACCATTCTCGTGCCGTTCGCAATCGTCCGCGAAGGGCGCAAGACTGCCATCTACGTGCTCGATGGAATCGAAGTACGAGTCGGTCGCCTGGAACATACATGCCTACCTCGCTGTCATGTCATGGATTACCCAGCTTGCAGAGTCGGAAATCCACGGCCAGCCATACTTGTCGGGTTCGAAGCGAACATTGCGATCAGCGGTTTTGAATTTCCACCGCCAGAACCAGTGTCCCTCTCGGCCTCGTTCGGCATACAGCCAACGAAAGGCTTTTTCGCGAGCAGCAGCGAAGTCGCCCGTTGCGTTCAGTGTGCATAGCGCGAGCGCTGTCGTCCAGT
>JADGNS010000185.1 GCA_017883355.1 Candidatus Solibacter sp. | reverse complement strand
TGGGCTGCGCGGCGTTCCTCTTCGTGCTGATCACCCATTGGTTCGCGATGCTCATGCCCGAGGCCAGCGCGGACGGCCTTTCGATGCACCTGGCGATTCCGGCGAACATCGCGGCACATCACGCGATGACGTTCGACCCCGGAAGAACTCTCTGGGCCGTCATGCCCATGGGCGCGGATTTCACCTACTCGATGGTCTACGTGTTAGGCGGCGAGATGGCTGCGCGCCTGCTCAACTTCGCGATTCTGCTGGTACTGCTCGGCTTGCTCCACGCGGCGGTGCGCCACTGGGTTTCGCCCGGCGTGGCGTGGCTTCTGTTGACGCTCTTCGCCACCACGCCGATGGTGCAACTGGTCACCGGCTCGCTCTTCGTGGAGAATCTGCTCACCGCGCTTCTATTGGGCATGATGACGGCGGTTTGGTGCTTCGGTGAATCCGGAGAACGCGGTTTTCTCTACCTGGCGGCGGCACTCGGCGGCACCGCCATGGCGACCAAGTTTGGCGCTATTGCCTTCCTGGCGCCCGCGCTAGGGTGCGCCGCGGTAGAGGTGTGGCGGCATAGAAAGCAGGGCGGCGCCCGCTGGGGACTCGCCCTCGGACTGCTGCTGGTGGCGGCGGCTCCGCCCTATGCCATCGCCTGGTTCAAGACCGGGAATCCGGTGTTCCCGTTTCGCAACGACCAGATTCCCTCGCGGCTACTGGATGCCAGGATGGAACTTCGGGACGTCCGCTTCCACGAGCCTCTCACCTGGAACACGCCCTACGACCTCACCTTCCGCAGTACCCGCTATTATGAAGGGCAGCACGGCTCGTTTGGTTTTCAGTACCTGGTGCTGACGCCGCTGGCACTGCTGGCGCTATTGGTGTCGCCGCGCCGCCAGGCGGTGGGCGCGGCAGTGGTGGCCCTCACGGCGATTCTGCTGGTGCTCAACACGGAGCCCAACGCGCGCTATCTGTACCCCGCGATGCCCTTGCTGTTCGTGCCGTTGGCGGCGTTGCTGGGGTGGGCGGCGGCGCATCGGCGGGAGCCAGGTCTGCGACAGCGAGATTCGGTGCCAAAGGAAGACCGCTCCCTCACGGTCGCGGCTCCGATGAGAGCCACGCGTGTCAGGGAGTGGTTTCCCGCAAGGGCAGATGATTACGCGGTCACAGTACTGGCGCGGGCGCTCCTGGTATTTGCCATTGCCTGCGCCGCGATCAACGTCTATTTTCTGCCCGCCTCCGGCTGGAGCCACAAGGATTTCTATGGACCGTTCACACCGCGGCAGCGGGAGGTCTATATGGGCGAGACCGCGCCCATCCGCAACGTGATCGCGTGGTTCAACCGGGCCCATCCACGAGCCGCGGTGCTGCTCACCCAGGACAGCGAGATCGCCGGGCTGGGCGGCGAGGTCTACGAAAACCACTGGCACCAGTACAACACCCTGGAGCAGATCCGGCGGGCGGACGGCGTGCAGGGGATCCGCGCCTTGTTGGACCAATGGAAGGTGCGCTACCTGATCGCGCGCAAGCCCACCATCAGCAATTACGCGCGCCCCCTGGCCATGCGCGAGTTGCTCGACGAGTGCACCATAGCGGAATACGCCTTCGACGAGTTCTTTGTCGCGCGCCTGGAGCCGGTTTGCCGCGCGGCCGCGACGCTCCCGGTGGATCCGGTGCTGACGGTGAAACGCGGCACCTACGACGATTTCGATCCGGCGATCCTGCTGCGCGGCGATTGGGAGAGAAGCGACAAGTTCGAGCAGGCATTCAAGCACACCATCACCTTTACCGATGCCCCGGGCGCGGAGATACGCTGCGCTTTTATCGGCGGCGAATTAAAATATGTTTTCACCAGGGCCGCCAACCGCGGCATCGCCGCTATCACGATCGATGGCATCAGCCAGGGCAACCTCGACCTGTACTCCGTGGAACCGCATTGGCGGAGCTCCGTCCAGTTTACGTACCTGGGTCCCGGCAGGCACCTGCTGGTGATTCGCGTCACCGGAGAGAGCCGCGCGGGCGCGACCGGCAAGTTTGTGGATCTGGATGCGCTCGAAGTCAAGTGACGGCGGAGCCGCGAGAGAATACGCCCGCAAGCGGGCGTTGGCAAGCTAAAGCATGCCCCACCTGACTTTGCCCGGTACAATGAGGTATGAGGGTTTGTTTGTGTTTCCTGTTCCTGACCGTCTTTTCCCTTCAAGCGTCAACTCCGCCGAAGAGCGAAACGGTGCGCGGCAAGCTGGTGGTGCGTAGCGGCGAGGCGCCGCTGGTGGAGACCGCGGAGCACCAACGCATCGTGCTGGATGGCGATACACCCACACGGAAGGTGCTGCACGATCCGCGGGTCAACGGGTTCGAGGTGGAGGCTCGCGGGCACTTCACGGCGCCCGGAAAATTCCTGATCGACCCGCAGCACACGCGCGCGCTGTTGGTGCGGGATGGCGGCAAACTGAAGATGATCACCTACTGGTGCGACGTGTGCTACATTCGCGCATACGCGCCCGGACCGTGCGTGTGCTGTCAGAAGGACACGGACCTGGACCTGCGCGACCTGGACGATATTCGATGAGCCCCAACAACTACACAGCCCGCCAACAAGCGGTGGACGGAATCGACACGGTGCAACTCGCCGATGCGGCGCGCAAGGTGGAGCTGGAGATCGCGCCCGGAGTGGGCAATATGGCCTACAAGTGGAACGTGGGCGGGCGGAACTACCTCTACTTCCCGTACCCCGGTGTGGGGGCGTTCGCGGCCAGGCCGCGGCTCTGCGGCGTGCCGTTCCTGGCGCCGTGGGCGAACCGCCTGGATGGCGATGCCTACTGGGCCAACGGCAAGCACTACCTGCTGAATCCGGAACTGGGCAACGTGGGGCGCGACGGCAATCGGAAGCCGATCCACGGACTGCTCGGTTTCTCGAAAGCGTGGAAACTGGTGGAGGCCAAGGCGGACGCCACGGGCGCGTGGGCAACCAGCCGCCTGGAGTTCTGGCGGCATCCGGAGATGATGGCGCAATTCCCTTTCCCGCACACGTTGACCATGACCTACCGGCTGCGCGACGGCAAGGTGGAGGTGGAGACGGCGATCGAGAATCACGGCACCGACCCCATGCCGATCGCGGTGGGATTCCATCCGTACTTCCAGTTGCACGACGTGCATCGCGACGAGTGGCACGTGCACTTCGCGGCGCGCGATCACCTGGTGCTGAACGCGCAGTTGATCCCCACGGGCGAGCGCAAGCCGGTGGAGTTCGCCGACCCGCACTCGCTGAGCGCAGGGCCTCTGGACGATGTCTTCGCCAACCTGATCCGCGACCCGGATGGCCTGGCGCGCTTCACAGTCGAAGGCGGGCGGGAGCGCATCACGGTGGCCTACGGGCCGAAGTACAGCGTCGCGGTGATCTACGCCCCGCGGGGGCAGGACTTCATCTGCTTCGAGCCGATGGCGGCGATTACGAACGCCTTCAACCTGGATCACGACGGGGTGTACAAGGAGTTGCAGAGCGTGGCGCCGGGGGGGACCTGGAAAGAGAGCTTCTGGTTGAGCGTGGGGTAAGGGCGAGGCGGGGAAGGCGCGTTCAACGCAGAGGCGCAGAGAACGCAGAGGGAAGCGCAGAGAAGACCAAGCATGACGGAATAACGCTCCCTTACGGTCGCGGCTCTGTTTAGCGGAAGTTTTCCAGCAGCATTAGATTGGTCTGGCTCTGATCGACGCGCGCGTAGAGGATGTACTTGCCGTCGGGGGAGACTGAAAAGCCCGCTCCGCTGCCCCATTCGGCGTTCTTCATGCGGAATACGATGGAGCTTTTCCTGGTGGAGAAATCGTAAAAGGAGATCACCGTGGCGCGCGCGCTGCGCTCGAACTCGGTGTAGTAGACACCCTTTTTCGTGGGCTGCAAGTTGGCAGGCCCCCACATATCGTGTTCGGGCACGAAAGCCTCCTCTTCGTCGCCGCCGGCGGTGGGAATGCGCCAGATGCCGCGGCGCGAACGGAAGTAGATGTATTTGCCGTCGGCCGATTCGATGGGCTGGCCGGCGTTGTCCCGCTGCACGATGGCTTGCGGATTGCCGCCGGTGACCGTGGCTTTCCAGAGCTGGCCGCGCGATTGGAAGTAGATCCACTTGCCATCGTGCGAATAAGAAGCGTTGGAGGCATTGAGCAGGACGCGGGCCGGCTTGTTGCCGGGCGTGGCTGGCACGGTGAAGACTTCCCGCCCGTGATCGCTGGACACGTCGAAGAGGAGCGTCTTGCCGTCGGGCGACCAGCGCAGGCTGCCGATGCGCGGTCCCTGGAGCTGCGTGATCTGCACGCGGTTGGGCCCGTTAGCATCGCCGACGAAGATCTCGTCAGAGCCGCTCTGATCGCTGACGTCGGCGATCTTGGTGCCGTCGGGCGACCACACGGGATTGACCTCGCGCCCGGTGGAGCGGATGAGCGGCCGCTCCTCGAGGGTATCGCCCGTGCCCAGCGTAGCGCGCCAGATGGCGGACACCGTGGGGCTGTCCGTGTAAGCCAGGCGATTGCGGCCAATGGCCGGATAGTACGCCTGTTGGCCGGCGATGACGAGATCGCGCGGGCCACCGCCGTTGGCGGACACGCGCCAGAGGCGCCAGCCGCCGACGCGATTGCCGGAGTAGAGCAGGTCCTGGCCGTCGCGCGTCCAGGCGATGCCGCGGATGCCGCGGTCGTCGAACGTCAGGCGGCGGAGGCCGGCGCCGGTGGCGTCGCAGACAAAGATATCGGCGCCCTCGTTCGGCGTGTGCCGCACGAAGGCGATATCGCTGCCGGTGGGGGAGACGGCCGGGGTGGAATCTCCTTCGCTGCCCGCGGGCGGGGTGGTGATGCGCCGCAGCTTGCCGGAATCGAGCGCAAGTACCGCGAGAGCGGGCAACTGCTTCTCGCCGCTCTGCACCACGACCAGCGATTTGCCGTCGGCATTCCAGGAAACGGCGGGCAGGAGTTGTCCCGAATCGGCGGGCGACCCGAGTTCGGCGAGTTTGCGCTCGCTTCCACCATCGGCTGGGATGACGATGCACTGTGCGCTTCCCTCTTCGACGCGCAGGAAAGCCAGCGTGCCGCCATCGGGCGACCACACCGGCGCCACGTCGCTGCCTTCTCCCCGGGTCAACTGCTGCGCTTTGCCGGAGGGCAGTTCGCGCACGAAGACGTGGAAGGCAGAGACCTTGGAACTCTCGCGCGCGCTGTAGGCGATGCGCTTGCCATCGGGCGAAATGGCTGGGTAGGCCTCGGACTGCTCGCCAGAGGAAAGCTGCACGCGCTTTTGCGCCACTTGCGGCCCGGTGGCGAGGCGGCCCATCAGGGTGACGAGCCCACCGACTGAAGCCAGGGCCAGGGCCAACATGACGGCCGGACGTTGGTAGAATTTCCCAGATGCCATATGATTCCTTAAGAATAAACGAGAAGATCGCTCCCTAACGGTCGCGGCTCTGATAGTTGGCAGGCGGAAGCGCCTGCCCCACTATGCCACGATGCGGTTCAGCCAGGCGTCCCAGAGGGGGCCAGCGCGGGAAGGGAAACGGTGCCCGCCTTCGAGAAGCTGGAACTCCACGTCATCACAACGAAGACGCAAACGCCGGGCGTATTGTTCCGTTCGTTCGGCCGGGTAGAACTCGTCGTGGCTGCGCGCGATGTGCAGTACGGCGGGGCGCAGGCGGCCGGGGCGGGCGTCGTCCCAATCGCCGGGCAGCGCGCCGCAGAGGGCGGTCACGCCGCGGACGGAATCCGGGTACGCCTCGGCAAAGCGATAGTTGAGCGAGACCGCCTGGGAGAAACCGAGGAGTACGCGCCGCTCCGCGGGGATGGCCCCCTCGCTTCCGGCTTCCTGGAGAACGTGGCGCACCATCTCGTGGTGCAGGCGGATGGATTCGGCGGGGCGGCGGTTGGTGATCCAGCCGTACCCAACCTTGTCCGACCCCATGCCCAGGAAGAAGCCGTAGGGCCCTTCGATGGCGGCGATGGCGTGGTGCGGACCCACCATATGACGAGTGAGGCGGAGCATGTCCTCGGGATTTTGACCGAAGCCGTGGAGCGCGGCCACCAGCACGGTGCGCGCGCCGATTTCCTCCGGCAGATGCAGCAGGTAGCGGCAACCCACGTTCGCAGAAAAGGTGCGTTCCATATGCTATCCGAGTCCCAGTCGGTGGAGCTTCATCAGATTAGTGGTGCCGGGCCGTCCCACGGGTGAACCCGCCACGAACACCACGAGCTCGCCCTTCTGCAGAAAGCCGCCTTCGATCAGCACCCTGTCCATCTGGTTGAGCATTTCGTCGGTGCTGGAAACGTCGGGCGCCAGCAATGGGGTGACTCCGTAGCTGACGGAAAGCTGGCGGGCGGTGGTGTCGTGGGGCGTGATGGCGAACACGCCCACCGGCGGCCGGTAGCGCGAAATCATGCGGGCGCTGGAGCCGCGCGAGGTAAACACCACGATGGCTTTGGCCCCGGAATCGCGCGCCGCATGGTGGGCGGCGTCGGCCAGGATCTCCGCGCTGTTGGGCTCGGCCTGATGGGGCGGATCCTGATATCCCTTGCGGCGAATGGAATCCTCGCTCTCCGCCGCGATCCGCGCCATGAAGCGCACGGCCTCCACGGGATACTTGCCCACGGAGGTTTCGGCGGAGAGCATGACGGCATCGGTGCCGTCGTAGATGGCGTTGGCGACGTCGCTGACTTCGGCGCGCGTGGGCGTGGCGTTAGAGATCATGGACTCCAGCATCTGGGTGGCGGTGATGACGAATCTGCCCTTGCGCCGCGCGCGCCGGATGATCGACTTCTGAATGCGGGGGACGCGCTCGAGAGAAATCTCCACGCCGAGATCGCCGCGCGCCACCATGACGCCATCGGTGACGTCGAGTATGGTCTCGATATTTTCCCAGCCTTCGGGCTTCTCGATCTTGGCGACGATGGTGACGGGCCGCCCGCCCAAACGGTCGCGCAACTGGCGCACATCGTCGGCCTTGCGCACGAAGGAGAGGGCGACCATATCGACGCCAGCGGTGAGTCCGAAATGCAGATCGGCGAGATCTTTCTCGGTGAGCGAAGGAATGCTCACCTGGACGCCGGGCAGGTTGATGCCCTTGTGGTCGCTAATGGGACCGCCAGAGACCACGCGGGTGGGCACGCTGGTGCCGTCGCTCGACAGCGCCACGAGTTCGATGGATCCATCGGCCAGCAGAATGCGGTCGCCGGGTTGCACGTCCCGGGCGAAGCGCGAGTAGCCGGTGGAGGCGCGCTCCGAAGTGCCCAGCACCTCTTCGGTGGTGATGGTGAAGGTGGCGCCGGTCTCGAGCGTGGCGTGACCCTCCGCGAAGCATCCGAGGCGAATCTTGGGGCCCTGCAAATCGAGCAGAATACCGGCGTGCACGCGCGCGTCACGGGCGGCTTTGCGGACGGCGTCGATGCGCGCCGCGTGGTCGTCCTGCGTGCCGTGCGAGGCGTTGAGGCGGAAGACATCGGCGCCGGCGGCGAGTAGTTGGCGTAGAACTCCGGGCGGGTCGGTGGCCGGTCCCAGAGTGGCTACGATTTTTGTATTGGGCATCCCTAAGAACTATCTTGCCAGACGGGGCGGGGTCTTCGCGGGGTCCTTCGCGGGGCGAGGGAGCAAGTTCGAGACTTCCTGTTGAATCGCGTCGAGCCCGGGATGCGGGGAATAGGCGGCGGGCGGCAGTTGCTGGATAGCGGTCTGGAGCGCGGCGAGACGCTGGTCCTTGTCGGGGTA
>JADGNS010000184.1 GCA_017883355.1 Candidatus Solibacter sp. | reverse complement strand
GGCTGCCGTGCGGTACAGGGAGCCGCCCAGCAGTCGAATTGCTTCGGGAGCTTCAATGCGCAAATGGTTACTGCTGCTGGTGACGACCGCAGCCGCCGCACAGACCCAGGCGACGCCGCCCGCCACGGGATCCGGGTACATCGGCAGCAACGCCTGTAAGACCTGCCATGCCGACGTGTGGATGAACTTTTATAAGAATCCGCACTATAAGAGCATCGCATCGGGTAAGGAACCGGAGGAGAAGACGGGGTGCGAAGGCTGTCACGGACCGGCACAGAAGCACGTGGAGGCGCGGGGCGGAAAGACGACCATCCCGCGGGCGTTTTCGCTGATGCCGCCAAAGCAGGCGCTGGAGACATGCCTGGGGTGCCATGCGCGCGATCTGGCGCGCGCGAACATTCAGCGATCGGAACATACCAAGAACGACGTGGCATGTACGAGTTGCCACTCGATCCACCATCCGGCCACGCCGAAATCCCTGCTGGCGAAGAAGCAAGCCGAACTCTGCTATGGCTGCCACGCCACGGTGCGCGCGCAGTTCTCCATGCCCTCCAAGCACCGCGTGAATGAAGGCTTCATGCAGTGTACGGACTGTCACAATCCGCACGGCTCGTTCGACGCTACGTGGAAGATGGGGCAGAAGCCGCGCATGATGGAGCAGGCGCTGAACACGGAATCGCCGTGCGTCAAGTGCCACATGGACAAGCGGGGTCCGTTCGTATACGAGCATGCTCCGGTACGGTTGGAGGGCTGCGAAACGTGCCACAACCCGCATGGCTCGATGAACGCGAAACTGCTGCGGCGGCCGGTGGTGTTCACGCTATGCCTGGAGTGCCATAACGGCGCCGCGGATTTCGGCACGCGCAATAACGGGGTGCCGCTGCAATCCAGAAATCACAACATGCTGGATCCGAAGTTCCAGAAATGCACCACGTGCCACATATCCATACACGGTTCGAATAGCGAAGGGTTTTTCCTGAGATAACCGCCATGAAGACACGATTCTGGATATTCTTTGCGGCAGCGGTGGCGCTTTCGGCGCAGCAGGTGGTGGCCCCTACGCCGGATTCGGTGGGCGCGGCACGCGGCGAGAACCACGGGAACTACAACATCACGAACTCGTTTGAGACCGGATACCGCTGGAGCCTGGTGGGCGGCGACCTGGGCGAGTATCGCAGCGACGTGAATTATCGCAACGGACTGCGCCTTTTGGGCAGCAGCCTTTCGATCGATTCCAAGGACGGGCACGGGCATTATTTCGACCAGATTCTGCTGAACACGATGGGGCTGGGTAACGATCCTTACCAATCCGCGATTCTGCGGATTCAGAAGAACAAGCTGTACCGGTACGACATGACGTGGCGGCTGAACGACTACTACAATCCGGGGTTGACGGTTGCGGGGGGATTGCACCGGATGGATACGGTGCGGCGCACGCAGGATCACGACCTCTTGCTGTTTCCGCAGTCGGGGTTCCGGGTGCGCGCGGGATACAGCCGCAACACGCAGGACGGCCCGACGCTGGCCACCTCGCTGGAACCGGACAACAACAGCGCGAACAGCGCCGGCGTACCGGTGTTCGCCGATTTGAGGCGGCAGTGGAACGAATATCGACTGGGCGCGGATGTGGACTTCGCGGGATTCAAACTGACAGTGCTGCGGCGTTGGGATTTCTTTAAGGAAGACACGCCTTACAGCGTGTTCTACGGGTCCAATGCGGTGTTTGCCGGGTTGGCCAACGACCTGACGGCGCTGCAACAGTTTGCGAAAGCGGCGCCGGTTCACGGGAGGAATCCGGGATGGCTGGGCAACCTGATGGCGAATCACAAGCGCTGGGCGGTCAATGGCCGCTTGAGTTATCTGAGCGGCCACAACAATTTCGCTTTGAGCGAATTCTCGAGCGGGCTGGGACGCTTCGGCGACCCGGCCAACCGGCAGATCCTGGTGCAGGGCAATGCGGAACGGCCGATGGTGGCGGGCGATTTCAATTTCAGCGCGCAGCCGTCCAGCCGCTTGACCGTGGTGAATAACACGTCGGTGAACAATCTGCGGATCAACGGACCTTCCAGTTACACGGAACTCAACAACGGAATCAACTCGGGGCAAACGATTATCTTCCGGTATCTGGGCGTGCGCACGGTGACCAATTCGACGGACGCGAACTACCGGGTGAAGGACTGGATCGGCTTCTACGCGGGGTATCGGTACACGGACCGGCTGGTGCGCACGATCGAGGGCTTCTCGACCCCGGGCCTCCCATCGGCGCCGAACGATGTGTACGAGAACACGAACCATCTGCACTCGGGCACGCTGGGAGTGCGCTTGCGGCCGGTGAAGAATCTGACGGCCAACCTGGAAGGCGAGGTGGGACGGGCGGACAATCCGCTGACGCCGGTGAGCGATCGCAATTACCATACGCTGAACGGGCGGGTGAGTTACCGCACGCGAAAGGTGCAGTTATCGACCTCTTACAAGCAGGCTTACAACGTGAACGCGCCGGTATCCTTTTCGGCATATAGTTCGCACTCGCGGAACTACTCGGCAAACGCAAGCTGGGCGCCGATGGACTGGTTCGCGCTGGATGCGAGTTATATGAAGCTGCATCTGGATACGGTAAGTGGGATCGCGTATTGGGCGGGCGCGGGGGGGCGGACAACGCTGCAAAGCGGAAACTCGCTGTATATGAGCAACGTGCATGCGGCGAACTTAGGGGCGCGATTCGCGGTGGCCAAGCGCGCGGACGTGTACGTGGGTTATACGATCACCAAGGATACGGGCGACGGCCGCGCGACGGCGACGGCGGCGGCGGATGCGGCGAGCGCGACGGGAGCGCTGCTAGCGGGCGTGCAGACGTTCCCGCTGGCGTACCAATCGCCGCTCGCGCGAGTATCGGTGCGGATTACTCCGAAGTTACGATGGAACGCGGGATGGCAGTTTTATAACTACCACGAGGAGTTCGGGGTGCTGGGGTATTATCAGAACTTTCACGCGCACACGGGGTATACGAGCGTGACTTGGGCGTTTTAGACGGCGCGAGAATGCGCTTCAACGCAGAGACGCAGAGGATAGAAGAGTCCGAGCTTCGCTAAGCTTCGCTCGGATTGGCAGGCGGAGGCGCCTGGCCCACCTGCACGAGGCGGAGCCTTATGCCACTTGGATTTCGCGGTGCCAGGCTGCTAATAAGATGAGCCCGATCAGGATCAGGGCGCTGGTCAGGCCGACCCAGATGCCGGTGATACCCCAACCGTAGGGAAAGCAGAGGACGTAGGCGACGGGCATGCCGACGATCCAGTAGCCGGCCAGGTGGGCGAGGGCTGGGGTGCGCGTGTCGCCGAGGCCGCGCAAGGCGCCGGTGGCGACTACCTGCAGGCCATCGAAGATTTCGAAGAGGGCGGCGATGCGCAGGAGTGCCGCGCTGGCGTTGATGACGGCGGCTTCCGGGGTGTAGAGGCGCGCGATCCAGCGGGGGACGAAGGCGAGCGCGAGACCGGCGGCGCTCATGAATCCGGCGCCGAGCAGGAGCGCGGTCCAGCCGGAGACGGCGATACCTGGCGGGTCTTTGCGGCCGACGGCCTGCCCAACCCGGACGGCGGCGGCGGAACTGATGCCGAGCGGGACCATGAAGGTGATGGAGATGACGTTGACGGCGATGCTGTGCGCGGCGAGGGAGACTTCGTCGAAGCGGGCGGCCATCACGGTCACGATACCGAAGACGGCGCCTTCCACGAGGATCTGCATGGCGGAGGGGAATCCCAGGGCGATCAGGCGGCGGATGAGGGGAAAGTGCGGACGGTAGGTAAGGTTGGCAGGCGGACCCAGAGGGTACCCCGCCTGCCCCACTTCTGCAGGCAGATGCGGATTGGAGGATGCTCGCTGGTGGCGGAGGACGGCGATCAGGAGTACGAGGGCGATATAGACGCGGGAGATGGAGGTGGAGAATCCCGAGCCTTCGAGGCCCAGGCGGGGGGCGCCCCAATTGCCGTACATGAGGAGCCAGTTGCCGGCGAAGTTGAGGAGGTTGGCGCTGACTACGGCGAAGGTGATGGGCTTGACGATGTTCATCGCCTGAAGGTAGCGGCGGAAGACGGTGTAGAAGAGCAGGGGCGGCACGCCCCATAGCAGCGCGTGGACGAAGGGGCCGAGCAATTCCATGACGCGGGGGTTGGTGCCGGTGGCGCGCAGCAGAGGAATGGTGAGAGCCAGCAGCAGGGCGACGATGGGGGCAACGGCCGCGGCGATCCAGAGTCCCTGGACGAGGGTGCGGCGGCAGGCGGCGTGGTCCCGGGCGCCGAAGGATTGCGCGACCAGGGTATCCATGCCGGCCAGCATGCCGGTGCCGCAGATGGCGATGGGGTAGAAGAGCATGCTGCCGAGGCTGCCGGCACCGATGGCGGCGGCGCCGAGACGGCCGGCCATGAGGGTATCGACGAAGCCCATCGACATCCAGCCGAGCTCGGCCATGGCGAGCGGCGCGGCGAGGCGCAGCATGGGACGGATCTCGGTACGGAAGGCGGCGATCATGCCTTGGGGTGCGCCTTATCGTAGACGGCCATGAGGTCGGTGAGCGACACCTGGGTGTACTTCTGGGTGGTAGAGAGGCGGGCGTGGCCGAGGAGTTCCTGGATGGCGCGCAGGTCGGCGCCATCGGCGAGCAGGTGGGTGGCGTAGGCGTGGCGGAAGCTGTGGGGGTGGACTCCAGGGTCGCCGGCGAGGTACGTGGCGTAGAGTTTGACGATGCCGGAAATGCCGCGGGTGGTGAGGCGGGAGTTGCGGTGGTTGAGGAAGACGGCGCGCTCCTCGCGCACGACGGGACGTTCGCCGAGGTAGCGCTCCAGCGACTCGGCGGCCTTGCCGGGGAGGGGCACCTGGCGTTCCTTCTTGCCTTTGCCGCGGACGCGGAGCCAACCGGCGGAGCGATCGATATCTTCGAGGTTGAGTCCGGCCAATTCACTGACGCGAATGCCGCAGCCGTAGAGCAGTTCGAAGAGGGCGCGGTCGCGGGCGGGGAAGGGGCGCTCGAGCTTCCCGGCGGCGACGGCGTCGAGCAGCGTGTTCACCTGCTCGGCGGTCATCACCTCGGGCAGTTTCTGGGGAGCCTTGGGGGTGCGCACGAGGCGGGCGACATTGAGCGGGACGACGCCTTCGCGCAGCATGAAGCGGAACAGGCCGCGGACGGCGGCGAGCTTGCGGCGCAGGGTGACGGCGGCGAGCTGGTCGCCGTAGAGCGAGGCCAGCCACTCGCGGAGGAGCAGGAGGTCGATGGCCGCCGGCTCGGGCGGCGCGAGATCGGGGGGCGAGAGCCAGGCGAGGAAGTGGCGCAGGTCGGCTTCGTAGGCGCGGATGGAGTGGGCGGAATTGCCGGAGCGGGCAAGATCGTCGAGGTAGAGAGCGATCTGGCGTTCGAGTTCAGACGCGGGCATGGCGGTCGGCATCCAGGTACCCAGCCAGGGCTTCGAGCGCCTGCTCGCAAACGAGCGCGTGGCGGGCCTTCTTGTCGCGGCGGAGGCGAAGGCGCGCGGCCTCGTCGAGTTGCGGGAGGAGGTCGAAGGTGATGTTGGCGGGCTGGTAATTTTTCGGGTCGGCGGCGGAGACGTAGTGGCAGAGCGAGCCGAGGGCGGTAGCGCGCGGCAGGGGGCGCGGGGTCTCGCCGAGAGAGAAAGCGGCGGCGTGGATGCCGGCCATGAGTCCGGTGGCGATGGATTCGACGTAGCCTTCGACGCCGGAGATCTGGCCGGCGAAGAAGATTTCGGGGCGCGCGCGCAGTTGCAGGGTGGGGGTGAGGAGCGCGGGCGCGTTGATATAGGTATTGCGATGGATCTGGCCGAACCGGAGGAACTCGGCGTTCTGCAGGCCGGGGATAAGGCGCAGGACGCGGGCCTGCTCGCCGAACTTCATATGGTTCTGGAAACCGACGAGGTTGAAGCTTTCGGCGCGGAGGTTTTCCTGGCGGAGTTGCACGACGGCCCAGGGACGGCGACCGGTGCGCGGGTTATCGAGGCCCATGGGTTTCATGGGGCCGAAGCGCAGGGTGTCGCGGCCGCGGCGGGCGATTTCCTCGATGGGGAGGCAGGCCTCGAAGTAACTGGTGTGGTCTTCGGCGATGTGGGCGGAGACGGAATCGGCTTGGAGCAACTCGTCGACGAAGTGCTCGTATTGGTCGCGGTCGAGCGGGCAGTTGAGGTAGTCGTCGGTACCGTCGGTGGATTTGCCGTAGCGCGAGGCCCAGTAGGCGATGCTGGTGTCGACGGAATCGGAAGCGACGATGGGGCTGATGCTGTCGTAGAAGTAGAGGCGGGAGGAGCCGGTGAGGCGGGCGATTTCGTCGGCGAGGGGGCCGCTGGTGAGCGGGCCGCTAGCGACGATCCAGATGGCGTCGTCGGTTAGTGTGGTGACCTCGTCGCGGCGAAGCTCGATGAGCGGCTCGGCGGAGATGGCGGCGGTGACCGCTTCGGCGAAGAGGCCGCGATCGACGGTGAGGGCGTGACCGCCGGGGACGCGGGCTTTTTGGGCGGCCTGGAGGAGGAGCGAATCGAGGCGGCGGAGCTCCTCCTTGAGGAGCCAGGGGGCGGTGGACTCGCTCTCGCTCTTGAGCGAGTTGCTGCAGACGAGTTCGGCGAGGCGGTCGGTGTGGTGCGCGGGAGTGGGGCGCGCGGGACGCATTTCGTGGAGCACGCAGCGCAGTCCGCGGCGGGCGATCTGCCAGGCGGCTTCGGAGCCGGCCAAGCCGCCGCCGACGATGTGGATGGTCTTGGTCAAGGTTAGAGGATTCCGGCGAGTTCGGCGGCCGGAACGCGCACGCCGACGTAGAACGAACCGAAGAGCGCGTAGACGGCGCTGACTTCGTCGAAGCGCATTTCGTAGATGAGGCGCTTGAAGATGGCCGGGTCTTCGGCGAAGAGATCGACGCCCCATTCCCAGTCGTCGAGGCCGATGGATCCGGAAATGATCTGGCGCACTTCGCCGGCGTAACGGCGGCCGATGGCGCCGTGCTTTTCCATCATGCGCTGGCGGTCTGCCAGGGATTCCTCGTACCAGTTTTTGGTCTCGCCGCGGCGGCGGTCCATGGGGTAGAAGCAGACATACGGGGTGGTGGGAATTTCCGGCCAGAGACGGGGGGCCATGGCCTGGCGGTGGCGGTCGAGGGTGGCTTCGATTTCCTGCTTCCACTGGGCGGAGTAGGGCTGGATGCCCTTGTCGAGCAGGCCGGCGTAAACTTTGGCGGTGGATTCGTAAATGCCAAGTTCGACGATGGAGAGGTAGGAGGTAGTGGGCTCCAGGTAATCGCCAATGGCGAGGCGGGCCAGATCGAGCTGCGCCTGGTTGAGCTCTTCGAAACTGCGGCGGAAGTGGACGATCATGAGGTCGCCCTTGTGGCCGAGGAGGGAGAACAGGGCGGTCTGGCGTCCTTCGGCGGGGCACTCCAGGGCGGCGAGGGCGGGGGTTGCCTCGGCCAGAATTTCGGCGCGGGTGGCAGGGGAGAGAGAGCGCCAGGCGGGGCGGCGGAAGCGCATCATCTGGTGCAACACGCTGGCGCCTTCGACGCTGAGCGGGACGGGCGGCATGGCGGTAGCGGCAAGGGTGTCAGGGGTCATTTACTTATTATAGGGAGGTCTGGAGGGACACGGGGACAGACAGGACTGACAGCGAATTTCCGGCAAAGTGCTCGGGAAATTCATGTCAGTCTGGTCTGTCCCCGGCACGGCGCCGCCAGCGGGCGAGGTAGCTTTC
>JADGNS010000183.1 GCA_017883355.1 Candidatus Solibacter sp. | reverse complement strand
CAGGCGGATGTATTGCTCGCGCTTGCCCCCAATGGCCGCGTTGGCGATTTCGAGCAGCTTGTTGGTGGTCTTCCCCATGGCGGAGACCACCACCACGGGGCGGCGCGCTTCGCGGGCGCGGACGATGCCGGCGACCCGAGTGATGGCGGCGGCGCTCTCCACCGAGCTGCCGCCGAACTTCATGACGATCATTAGTCGAGCATCCCTTCCGAATGCATCAGCTCGGCATTCAGTATGGCAGCGCCGGCCGCGCCGCGGATGGTGTTGTGGCTGAGCACGACGAACTTGTAATCCAGCGCGTGGCAGGCGCGCAGGCGTCCCACGAAGGCCGCCATGCCGCGTTCGCGTTCCACGTCCTTGCGCGGCTGCGGACGGTTGGCCTCGTCCATGTAGATGACGGGACGCGGCGGCGCGCTCGGAAGATTGCGCTGCTGCGGCAGGCCGCGGAAGCTCTCCAGCGCCTGGCGCAGGTCGGCCTCACTCGGCTTCGAGGAGAATTCCACCGACACGGTTTCGGTGTGGCCATCCACCACCGCGACGCGGTTGCAGTGCGCACTCACCTTGGCCGCCAGCGGAGCGATGTGATCGCCCGCAAAATCGCCCAGGATCTTCTGCGTCTCCATCTCCATCTTTTCTTCTTCGCCGCCGATGAACGGAATCACGTTGCCCATGATGTCCATGGAGGCGACGCCGGGGTATCCGGCGCCGGAGATGGCTTGCATCGTGGTGACGATCACCTTGGTGATGCCGAATTGCTTGAGCGGCCCGAGCGCCATCACCAGGCCGATGGTGGAGCAATTGGGATTGGTGACGATCTGGCCCTTCCACCCGCGGGCGCGCTGCTGGCCCGGCACCAGCCTGAGGTGATCGGGATTGATCTCCGGGACCAGCAGGGGAACATCCTGCTCCATGCGATGGTTGCGCGAGTTGGAGACCACCACGTGTCCGGCCTGCGCGAAGGCGCGCTCGATTTCGGTGGCGACCCCCGCGTCCATCGCCGAGAAGAGGAGCCGCGGCGCGTTGCCGGGTTTGCACTCATCCACCGTGAGCCCGGCGACCGTGTCGGGCGTCCCGCCGGCCAGGTGCCACGTCATGGCGTCCTTGTACTTCTTGCCGGCGGAGCGGTCGCTGGCTCCCAGCCACTTGAGGTCGAACCACGGGTTCCCTTGCAGGAACTTGATGAAATGCTGGCCCACCATGCCGGTGGCGCCGAGTATGCCTACTTCGATTCGCGTTTGCATAATTCCTTTACGATGCGTTGGTAGAGTTCCACAGCTTCGGTGAGCTGGGCTTTGGGCACGCGCTCTTCCAGCGTGTGCGCCACGTGAATGGTGCCGGGGCCGATCAGGAAGGGCTCGCCCCAGACGCCGTTGAACGCCGGGATATCGGTGGTGAATGCCACCACGGTGGTCGGGATGCCGTCGACCGCGCCCAGGCGGACGGCGGGAATTTCGATCACCTCGCGCAGTTCGGCGCGGCCGCTGGCGGCGCGCTGCAAGGCCGCTTTGGTTTCGCTGGAATCCCCCACCAGCCGGATCATGATATCGGCGCGCGCTTCATCGGCGATCACGTTGGGCGCGCGCCCCCCGGCCAGCGTACCGATGTTCAGCGTGCTGGGCCCGAGCAGCGGATCCACGGGCAGCGGGATGCGACGGATATCGGCCAGCGCGTCGAGCAGTTTGTCGATGGCGCTCTCGCCCAGTTCGGGATACGCGGAGTGCGCCATCTTCCCGGTGGCGCAGACTTCGTAGCGCAGCGCGCCCTTGCTGCCGAGGGCGAGGTGGTTCCCGGTGGGCTCGCCGTTGATGATGTAGCGCGAGCCGCGCGGCGCGATGGCCGCCCGGTAAGCGCCCGCGCTGTTGCGCTCCTCGCCCACCACGAAGAGCAGGCCAATGCCGCGGTGACCATCGGCCAACAGGGCCTCCACCGCCTTGATCATGCAGGCGATGATGCCCTTGGTGTCGCAGGCGCCGCGCCCCCAGATGAACTCGTCGTCCTCGCGCGAGGTGAAGAACGGCGGCACCGTATCGATGTGCGTGGAAAGCGTGACCACCAGCGGATCGCCCCACTGGGCGAAGATGTTGCAGCGCCGCGGTTCCACTTCCATGCGCTCGATTCGTCCATCGTATTCATCGGCGAGGGGCGCCAGGTACTCGTAGAGGTAGTTGCCCGCGCGCTCCTCGTTATTGGTGATGGATTCGATATCGACCAGTGCCCGTGTGAGTTCGAATACGTTCATAAGTTTACCGTTTGGGGGAGGAGGCGAAGAGGAGGAAAGTACGCGCGCAGGCCGCGTGTTTCAATCCCGATAGCGCTCCACCCGCCTGTGAACGGGTGACAGTGAGCAGGATTTGACCTGGCTCCCCAACCGGAAGGAATTGAGATCCCGTTCCGATTTCGGCGGATACTGCCTACGGCCCCTGTCGCCGGCCTCCGAAACTCAATCGGAAACCCGGTCCGGCTACTGATGGCCGCCGCACCTCTACGGTGAAAATTCAGGATAGCATGGTGGGGCAGGCTTCGGCCTGTCGATCCGAGCGCAGCTCGGGCGCGCTCGAGAAAACCTCCGCCCCTCTCGAACGTGTCGCATTGGCCACACGATTCCGTCAATCGCCACACCAGCTTCCTCGCCATCATTCATAATCGGGGGCTGTCGAATGGCATGCCGCCTGCAATGAACACTGCCATGTCCAAGGGCGAATCCATTCCCGGTCGAGTCCTGCTCTTTGCGATTGCGGCTGGCGCGACTCTACTCGCCGGCTTCGTATACATTCCGCCGCTGCTGAGACCGGGAATCCCGGTCAGTCGCTTTCCGCAGTTGCCCGACACCGTGGCGAGCGACCTGGACCGCCGCGGCTGCAATATTGTGCGTGGGAATAACGTAATCTCCGGAGACTTTGCCGGCAATGGCGAGCGCGACTGGGCCGTGTTATGCCAGCAGGATAACCAGGCATCCCTACTGATCTATCTTGCCGGCAGTGGTACGCCGGCCGTCTTCGGCACGCATGGGGCCGGGCTTGTCGACGACCCCGAGAGCGCACGCGGGATACGCGTCGCGGGCTGGGATTATGTGGTGCGGCACAACCCCGGAATTCGGGTGGCCGCCGCTCCAACGGCTTGTATTGAAGACGGGGTGGGAATGGGATCGTCAATCTACTGTTATCTGGATGGTGCGTGGGCGCCTTTGGCAGGCGCCGACTGAGGCCTAAACGCAATACGGTTCACTTAAGGGCAGCCCAGCGACGCTTCCGAGATGGCCGTATCGGGCCAATTACGAGATCACCGGGCGGCCGGATCGATCTGAGCTCTGTACGAGTGGCCGACGATACGCTCCCTGCCCAAACAAACGCTACGTCGTTTATCGCGTGGAAGCGATCCCGCAGCCTTCGGAGGCCGCACTGGTCAGCTTCGGCACGCCTGTATCTTTCGTAGCACGTTTGCCAGCTTTAGCCCCTCGCGGCCATTCAATCTTTTGCACCATGATCGGGACCAGCGGGCCAACCGCCAAGCGGTTACATGGATGGCCATTCACCTGCAACCCTCGGCCCTGTGAATCTCCGAGTACAGTTCATCTTCTCCTTCGTCCCGACTCTGACTGCCGTCGCGTTCTTCGTGGCATTCCTTTGTGTCGTGGTCGGAAGCCCACTTTCCGGGCAAGAGTTCCGGATTGGATTTGTGGGGGGCACGCCGATTACCTCCAACTTTGTGCGGTCAACCTCGGTCTATCCCGGCGATACGGTAAATCCACCGAGTATCTGGACGGCTGAGAGTGGGGCGCGGAGTTTCATCGCTGGCTTAAGCCTGGAGGCGCTGATTAGCAGCCGATTCTCCATTGAAGGCAACGTGCTGCACCGGGATCTTTGGGCCAAGCAGATTTACACGCTGAATCCCGGTTCGACTGCAGCCAGCACGACCACCAACCAATTCGTCGCGAGCACTACATGGGAATTCCCGGTGCTGTTTAAGTACACGATAGGCGCCAACCGCTGGCGGCCATTTGTCGACGGGGGCGTCTCCTTTCGGTCGCTGGAGCGGACGGGCTCGCCGGGGCCCTCGCGGCACGGCTTTACCGGTGGAGCGGGGGTAGCAATCGAGTTCGGCCGCATTCAGCTCACGCCGCAGCTTCGATATACGCGCTGGGCGCAAAGCGAAAGCAACGGCTTCTACGACGTCAAAAAGGACCAGCTGGAATTTCTGACAGGCATCAGCTACCGGATGCCAACGGCGATGCGCATGGGAAACCAACGAATTACCGTGGGTGCGGTGGGCGGGGCGAGGTTGAATGAGACGTTAATGGGAACACCCTATCGACTGGCTAAACGGGCATTCGGGGGCGTGTCTCTTGATGTGAACATTCGGCGCCGCCTGTCTATCGAAGCCGACGGTATCTACAAGCCAATCGGCACCGCAGGCTATTCCGTACTGACGTGGGAGTTCCCGGTGTTGTTGAAATACCACTGGGGCGTTGGGGGAGCGCGGTTGTTTAGCGAGGCTGGACCGTCATTCCGCGCATCGGGCAATTTGCAGGGTTCGATTCCACCATCGAATTTCGGATTCACGGGCGGGGTAGGTATTGAAAAGCGGGCCAAACACCTTCTAGTCGCCCCAGCCCTACGGTACACACGTTGGAGCGAGGGCCGAGGATACCGTGGATCTTCCGGGAGTACGCTCTATAATCCCAACTCTCTAGACCTCGTCTTTGGCATTTCTTTCTGAGGTCGCGACGGGGTGAGCTAGGATGCGGCCGGGAAGCGCCCGGTGACTTTGATCTCTTAGCTGCCCCAGTTGCCAGCCATACGCCGCAGTGGTCTTTGAATTGAACCCGATAAGTCGCCTAGCGTTTACCGATGTTTGGGCTTTGGCCGTATTACGCGCCACTCGGAGAGAGCCGGCATCCGTCCGTCACGGGCCGGAAGTCGGCATCTGGGAAACCAGTGCCCACGTGCGAGAGGGCGACCGACCCCACATTCGTCCGGCTTGTGGAAAGAAAAGGCACAGTTCGGATCTCAGCCGTTCTTAACCACCCAGTCGGGCGGCAGCAGCATCGGCCTCGTGCTAAGCCCCATCGCGTAGCCCGGCCGTTTCAATCAAGACCGCCTTGGGCCTGTGACGGCATTTCATCGCCTTCCCGGGGCTTGCTTCCGCCCCTCCGCTTCATGATCTTATCGAAAGCTTTGAAATCCGCCCGGGCCTGCCGATCCGTGAAATAGGCCGCCGTCTGCAGGGCAGACACCTTCTCCGCCACCGCAGTGGCCACGAACTGGTTGATACTCGTTCGGTCCTCCCGGCTCAACCGCTCTACTGCCTCTTTGAGCGACCGCGGCAGCCGCAAAGGATATGTTCGGGTCTCTTTCATCATTTGATCCTCGCTATCGCCTCTCGCGGGAGTAGAACCTCCACCCCAAATTGAGCCGGGGCGGTTCCGTAATCCCGCACGTTGAATGTCACCAGAGCATCCGCCCTGCCATTCACCGCGGCCTCCAGCACCATCTCATCGTTTGGATCTCGCAACTGAGGCCGCCACAGAAAGTGCGTTCGCACGCATTCTCCCATGGCAATGACGGCATCCAGAAAGATCTCCACCTGCTGGACTGAAAGCCCAGACTCCTCGCGGTGTTCGGATCTCCGGCAGACGGCTTCGTACTCCAGCGCCAGAGGTACGCTGAGCAACAGGGTAGCCTGCCGCTGTCGCACTGCGCGAATAATGGCGGCGGACGCGCCCGCGGGACTCCGCATCGCCGCAACCACGGCGTCAGTGTCCATCACTAGCCTCACATCACCTACGATATCACATTATGGGCGATGTCACTCGCCGTTCCGTTACTTTACGCCACTCGGCCGTCAAGCTCCCCAGAAGTCATAGAGGAAGCTGAGAGCGATTACCCGCGCGAAAGGCCGCAGGTTTAGAAGGCCGATAGCTGTTACGAAACCCGTCAGGGAGAGGTCCACCAGCCGCCAATTTAACGCCAATGGGTAATCCGCCGGACTGCCCCGCGGAGCTTTTCTTTCTACCGGCCCGCGCGCAGGTGTTCCAGCGCTTGCCGTACCTCGGGATCGGGGTGCGTGCGCAGCGCCGCTTCCAAATGCGCCACGGCATCGGCCAGCCGGCCGGGAACATCCACCAGCGCGATTCCCAGGTTCTTGTGCGCCGCGGCGTAATCCGGCGCCAGACGCAGGGCGGCTTCGAATTCCACGATCGCCTCCGAAAACCGGCCCGCCTGGGCGAGTGCGATTCCCAGGTTGTTGTGCGCTTCCGCCGAATCCGGCGAAGCTCGTAACGCCGCCTCCAGATGCGTGATGGCTTCCGTCAGGCGTCCTGCTTGCGAGAGCGCGATTCCCAGGTTGTTGTGTGCTTCCGCGTAATCGGGCTCGATACGTAGCGCCGCTTCCAGGTGCCAGATCGCTTCCGGCAGCCGGCCCGGCGCCTCCATCAGGGCGCTGCCCAGTGAGTTGTGGGCTTCGGCGAAGGCCGGCCGGAGGCGCAGCGCAGCCTGGTACTCGGAGATCGCCTCCGGCAGGCTGCCGGGAATTTTCGAAAGGGCGTTTCCCAGATCGTGGTGCGCCACCGCGGAATTGGGCTGGATGCGCAACGCCGCCCGGTAATGGGCGATGGCTCCAGGCAACTCGCCCGGCGCGTTCGACAAGGCGAGTCCCAGGTGGAGGTGCGCATCGAAGTAATCGGGCCGGATGCCAAGCGCGGCCTGGTAGTGAGAAATTGCCTCCGGCTGACGGCCGGGAATCTTCGCCAGCTCGTCCGCCAGATTCTGGTGCGCCAGGTAGTTGCCTTCGGTCACCTCGACAGCGTGCTGGAAGAGCGACCGGCTGTTTTCCCAATACCCGATCTGCACCCAGGTGACTGCGGTCAGGATTAAGCATGCCGCGGCCGCCACCGCAATCGCCACTGGCCGGAGGCGTGGGTATCGGAGCAGTAAATCCGCCGCGCCCCACGCCACCATAATTGCCAGGCCTACCATGGGCAAGCAGCAGCAGCACGAACGGAAGGGTCACGATCATCGGCTTAGCCATCAGGCCGCCGCAGAATGCCGCCAGCACCAGTGCGTAGCGTACGGGCCCGGGCCGCTCCGCATAGCGTACGTAAGCCCAGAGCGCCAGGAACCAGAAGAACGCGCTGAGAACGTCCTTTCGTTCCGCCACCCACGCCACGGATTCGACGTGCAGCGGATGCAGGGCGAACAGAAACGCCACCAGCGCGCTGGGCCAGCGGGCGCGCGTGGCCCGGTAAAGGAAAGCGAACAACAACAAGGTGGCGCCCAAATGGAAAAACACGTTGGTGATGTGGTGCCACCCGCTTTGCAGCCCGAAGAACTGGCAATCCAGCATGTGCGACAGCCGGGTGAGAGGGAACCAGTTGGCGGAGTCGCCCGACGCGAACGCCCACTGAATGCCCTCGAGCGTGATGCCCTGGCGCACGTGGGGATTGCCGGAAATGGTATCGGGGTCGTCGAAATTGACGAAATCGAAATGCCGGACCTGGCCATACACGGCGAAAGTGACCAGGACCAGAGCGAGACAGATCCAGCACGTCTGAAGACGCGGACGGTTTACCTGCGGTAGCGCTGGCGGCGGGCCCTGACGCCGGGGGCGAAATGCCGGCTTCCGGCCGTCTCCCGGGTTCGCAGGGGCCTTATCCACAAGAGGGAACCATGGCGAAGTGCATCGGCCAGGCGGGAAGCCTCACCGGTAAGCCGCATTATAGCGGGCGGCGGGCT
>JADGNS010000182.1 GCA_017883355.1 Candidatus Solibacter sp. | reverse complement strand
GATCGTGCGCCAGTTCAAGGTACCCCTCAACGAATTCCCGTGAGACGGTCGGGCACCCGGCCAAGAAATCATCGATCGTGAAGCCACTCTTCAAGTCATCCAGTAGAAGACGGACCGGAACACGGGTTCCACGAAAGCAGGGAGTGCCATGCATCAGATCCGGATCGACCGAGACGATCTCGTTGAGGCGAACTCTCTTTGCCGTGCTCATTCCACTTCTCCAATACCTTAGGGCCGAAAGCGCCTGCAAGAACACCCATGGACGGCTCGCCAGTGACCAACGCCGCCCTTGGCCATTTTGATCTTAGCTTCCGCCATCGTCTACAGTTTACTCCGATTCCGTGGCGGGAAGTCGGCCATCCCTGCACCGCGGCCATCGCACGCCGCGGTTCGAACGTGTATTAGAAGCCGCGCACCGAGTGAATCAGAATCGGCGCCGCCGGATCCTGTTCCACCTTCTGCCGCAAACGCAGGACGTAGACGTCCACCGCCCGGTCCGTAATCGCGCGATCCTGCCCCCACACCGCATTCAGCAGTTGTTCCCGGCTGAACACCACGCCCGGCCGGCCCATCAGAAACTCCAGCAGGCGGAATTCGGTGGCGGTCAGGGAGAGCGCGGTCCCGTTGAGCCGCACCTGGCAACTCGTGCGATCCAGTTCCACGCCGCCGGCCTCCAGAATGCGCGCCGGGGTGGCCTGATTGCGGAACTGCAATTTGATGCGCGCGATCAACTCGCGCACGAAGAACGGCTTCACGACGTAATCGTTGGCGCCCAGTTCCAGCCCCACGATGCGGTCCGTTTCGCTCGCCCGCGCGGTCAGAAAAATCACCGGGATGCCCGCCAGGTCGGGATCCTTGCGGATGCCCTTGCAGATATCCAGGCCATCGGAATCGGGCAGCATAATGTCCAGCAGGATCAGGTCCGGCTTCTGTTGCCGGCACAGTTCGATGGCGCCCTTTCCGGTGCCCTGTCCGGATAAAGAGAAGCCCTCCTTTTCCAGGTTGTACTTCAGCAGGGAAAAGAGGTCGGTGTCGTCTTCGATGAGCAGGATCTTTTTCATGGTGTCACCGCCACCATACCCCGGCGTATGTTACGGCGCGGTTAAGAGGCGGTGAATTCGGGATTAAGCGTGCCTTGCCCGAGTGTGGCGTGATTCACCGGGAGTGTGAATGCGAACGTGGATCCCCCGGGAACGCGGCTTTCCACCCGCATGACGCCCTGGTGCGCCGCCACCAGGTGCTTGACGATGGAGAGGCCCAGCCCGGTACCGCCCAGTTCGCGCGAGCGCGCCTTATCCACGCGATAGAAGCGCTCGAACAGCCGCGGCAGGTCTTCCTCGGGGATGCCGATCCCGGTATCGCGCACGAAAAACTCCACCATCGCGCCCTGCGCCAGCGCCCCCACCGAGATCCGTCCACCGGCGGGGGTGTACTTGATGGCGTTCTCCATGAGGTTGCTGAGAATCTGCGAAACCGCCTCGCTGTCGCAGCACACCACGGTATCCTCGGGAGCGCGTTCCTCGATCAGTTCCAGGCGGTTCTTTTCGGCGATGGGCCGCATCATTTCGAAGGCGTCGTGAATCAGCGCATTGGCGAGGTGGGTTTCGAATTCGAATTTCTGCCGTTTCTGCTCCACCCGGGAAAGCGTCAGCAGATCCTCGGTAAGGCGGGCCAGCCGCTCCGCATTGTGACGAATGATACCCAGGAAGCGCATGTTGTAGGCGGGATCCGCCAGCGCCCCATCGATCAGCGTCTCCGTGTACCCCTGGATCGAGGCCAGCGGCGTGCGCAATTCGTGCGATACATTGATGACGAAATCCTTGCGGATGCGCTCCAGCTTTTCCAGTTCGGCGTGTTCGTGCTGCAACTGCGCCACCGTCTGTTGCAGGTTTTCGGCGGTTTCGTTCAGGGTTTGCGCCAACTGCCCGAATTCGCTCGAATCGGTCTCCGCGAGGCGCGCCCGGAAGTTGCCGCGCGCCAGTTCGCCGGCGTGCGCCATGATGGTGGCAAAGCGCCGCGAAATGAAGCGCGCCAACATGGCCGCAATCAGAATCGCCGGCAGAAACGCCAGGGCGGTGCTGACCAGGATCTTGCCGCGGATCCGGCTCACCTGCCGGTTGATCTCCGCCAGCGGGAAAGCGATGCGGATGGCGCTCTGTCCGCCCGCTACCGGCACCGCCACGTAGAGGAATGACACACCGATCGTGGCACTCTGCCGTACGTCCGACCCCATGCCGCCGCGAAATGCCTGCACCAACTCCGGCCGGGTACGGTGATTCTCCATGCCGGCGGCGTCCGCCTCCGAATCCACCAGCACTTTCCCATCGGCGTGGATCACGGTGATCCGCCCGCCCGCCGCCTGGGCCATGCGGCGCACCTGTTGGGCGTCGGGAGTTTCCTCCGCGCCAAGGCTCAGGGCCAGCATCCGCCCCTTGTCCGCCAGTTGCCCGGTCAGGTTCTGTATGTAGTTGTCCTTGGCCACGTTGGTGGCGAAGTAATCCACCGTCACCAGCGCCAGCAGCAGGAGGCAAAAGACCCCCGCGATCAACTTCAGGAAGATCCTGCCAGTCATACGGCGTCTTCGAAACGATAGCCGAAACCGCGTACCGTAGTCAGGTAGCGAGGGTTGTCGGGCTGCTGTTCGATCTGCTCCCGCAGACGGCGCACATGCACGTCCACGGTGCGCGGCGTGACGTAGCGCGACTCGCCCCACACCGCTTCCAGAAGCTGATCGCGGCTGTAGGCGCGCCCCGGATGCGTGAGGAAGTACTCCAGCAGGTTGAACTCGGTGGAGGTGAGGGAAATCTCGCGATCTCCCAGGAACACGCGCCGGGCGGTGCGATCCAGGCGGAACGGACCGATCCCTGGCGACGACGGTTCGGTATCCATCTCCTCGCGCCGCAGATGGGCCTTGACGCGCGCAATCAGTTCGCGCGGGCTGAAGGGCTTGGTCATGTAGTCGTCGCCGCCGATTTCCAGTCCCAGTACCCGGTCCACTTCGTCCGACCGCGCCGTCAGGAACAGCACCGGAGTGCGCCCCAGCACGGCCGATTGCCGGATCTGCCGGCACAGCTCAAAACCATCCACATCGGGCAGCATCACATCGAGCAGAATCAGATCGGGTTTGGCTTGCTCCAGGGCGCGCAGGGTGCCCTTCGATCCCCCCAGAATCAGCGCCTCATAGCCATGGCGGCCGAGGTTGTATTCGATCAGCGCGGCCAGTTCGGCTTCGTCCTCCACGATGGCGATTTTCTTCGGCATGGAACGTGCTTAGAGTACCAGGGTTAGTACGTCCTATTGTAGCCTTCCCCTGGGGCCGGAGTGTTAGACTCAGGGTGTGCAGGAGTGAGCTATTTCCCTTAAATTATTGCAGTTAGGTTGTCTTTTGTTAATCTTGCGAGGTCCCGGTTTAAGCGCCTGCCGGGATTGCGCCCAGACCGCGTTCGGCGGCCCCGGTGAAAATCGCTTTACGGCTTACGATGGGCTGTGCTCTGGCGCCGCCTGCCGCGATGCCGGATTTCCGCAGGTCTTCGTCAACGCCGCCAACCTTACCCTCTTCGTCCGCGTCACCGATCTCGCTTTCGGCGGGCCCGCGCCCCCTCTTACGCTGGAACATTCGTTCAATATGGACGACCCGCGCGGCGGAGTGCTGGGCATCGGCTGGTCGTTCAGTCTGGGCGACACCCTCACCACCGATCCCGACGGCACCCTGGTGCTGCGCCGCGGATCGGGACGCACCGACCGTTTTGCCACCGCGGCCGGATCCACCGCCCTATTCCCCGTCACCAGCACCACGGATTCGCTTTCGCGCGCCGCCGACGGCACCTACACGCTGCGCGCCGCCGCCTCCACCACCGTGCGCGTCTTCTCGAGCGATGGGAAACTGCTTTCCATCCGGGATGGGGCCGCCGTGCGCGTCTCCCTGGACTACGATTCCTCCGGACACCTCACGGCTGCGCACTACCGCGGCAAGCCGATCAATTTCTCTACCGACAGCGCCGGCCGCATCACGTCCATCAAGGACGCCGCCGGCCGCTCGGTGAGCTTCGCGTACACGGCCGATGGCCGCCTCGCGCAGCAGACCAACGCCGATGGCAGCGCGACCGGCTACCAGTACGATGACGCCGGCAACCTCACCTCCATCGGCTGGGCCGGCGGCCAGACGGCCATCGCCTACACCGGCGACGCCGGCTTTCCCGGCGTGGCCAGCGTAACCTCTCCGGATGGCGCGGTCCGCCGGTACGATACGCCGCGCACCCCCAGCGAG
Organism: Candidatus Solibacter sp.; assembly: GCA_017883355.1. Classification (GTDB taxonomy): domain Bacteria; phylum Acidobacteriota; class Terriglobia; order Bryobacterales; family Bryobacteraceae; genus Solibacter. Next base: position 3,467 of record JADGNS010000182.1, on the reverse strand, counting down.
ATTCGCGTCACCGATGGCAATGGCGACGCTACCTGGTACACCTCCAGCGCGCTGGGACTGCTGCAAAGCATCACCGACGTGGCCGGCAACACGGTCAATTATGCCTACGATGCGGCCGGCAACCGCATCCGCGCGGTCAACGGCGCGGGCGAGGCCGTTTCCTTTACGTACGATTCGGGCAACAACCTCACGGGCATCGTCGACGGCGCCAACAACCGCTGGTCGGCCACCTACACCACCGGAGGCCTCGCGCGCATCACCGACCCCAACAAGAACGTCTGGACCATGACCTACGACGGCAGCGGCAACCTGGCTGGTGTGACCGACCCGCGAAGCTTCGCCGTTGTTGCCACCCGCAATGCCGCCGGGCAGATCCTCTCGCTGGCCGACCCCGAGGGCAACACCCGCAGCTACAAGTACAACGCCGATGGATTGCCGACCGGCTTTACCGATGCGCTCGGCAACACGTGGGCATACGATTACGATGGCGCCGCGCGGCCGTCGGCGCAAACCGACCCCGCGGGCGTCACCGTCACGGCCGCCTATACGGCGGGCAACCGCATCGCCAGCCTCGTCGCCGGCGACACCCAAAGCCCGTTCGACTACTCCGGCATCCAGCGCGACGGTCTCAACCGCCTTTCCCGCTATACCGATTCCAACGGCTTGCGGTTGACTTACGCCTACGATGCCGCCGGCCAACTCACCAGTATCACCATGCCGGGCAGCAAGGCGGTGGCTTACCAGGTGGTCTACCAGTACGACCACCTGCATCGCCTGAGTAAAGTCTCGGACTGGCAGGGTAATTTCGCGCTCTATCGCTACGACAGCGCCGGCTGGCCCGTCAGCATCAGCGTCTCCGGCGGCCCGGTGACCATCTATCAGTACGACGGCGCGCGCAATCTTCGCGCCATCGTCAGCACCGGTCCGGACGGCGCGCCGGTAGCGGGCTACCGATACACCGTGGACGCCAATGGCAACCGCACCTCGGTCAGCGCGCTCGAACCCAACACCTCCGCCGTTACCCGGCCGCCATCCCTGGTCTACAGCTTTGACGCCGCCAATCACCCCATCTCGCGCAGCGACGGCGTGACGTACCAGTACGATGCGCGAGGCAATCTGATCGCGATCCAGGGCGCCAGTAATGTCAAGCTGGCTTACGACGCATTCGGCCGCCTGCAAAGCCTGGCGAGCGCCGCCGGCGCCTCCTACACGTACGATTCCACCGGCCTGCGTGTGGGCCGCAACGATCGCCGGCTGGTTTACGATCTCTCCGGCCACCGGCCGCGCGTGGTGATGGAAACCGATTCCGCAGGCACACCCGTCGCGTGGTACATCTACGGCCTCGGCCTGCTCTGGAAGGTGACTGCCGACGGCACTCCGTACTTCTACCACTTCGATGGCGATGGCAACACGGTGGCGCTCTCCAACCCCACGGCGGGCGTGGTGAACACATATCGCTACGATGCGCAGGGCCGCCTGGTGTCCGCCAAGGAAGGTGTGGAGAACGTGTTCCGTGCGCACGGGGAATCCGGCTGGATGGACGAGGGCAACGGCCTGCTCTTCACCGGCAGCCAGTTCCAATTCCCCGAATTGCGCCTCACGTTGCCCGCAACCGCCGACCTGGCGCCGCCGGTCCCCGATCTCCAACCCCAACTCCCTGGCGTGGGCGCTTGCTTCTTCGAAGGCGTGGCCAATTGCCTCGCCGGCACTGGAAGGAGGACCCGCTAATGGGCGCTGAAGGTGAGAAAAAAATCGGGGCAAGGCAAGCTAAAGCATGCCCCACCACTGCAAGTCGTGTGCCTGCAATGGTGGGGCATGCTTTAGCTTGCCAACGCCCGCTTGCGGGCGCATCTTTTCTTCCCACAATCTCACGGTCGCCGCTACTGCGCCGCCTGCTTCCCCTTGCCGTGCTGCTTGCCCTGGGCCTTCCGGCGGTGCATGCGCAAAATCCGCAGCTCGATTGCGGCCAGCCCGTCGATGTGCAGATTCCTCAAGGCTCGGTCCAAGCCAATGTGCGATTCCAGGGAACGGCCGGCGAAACCGTGTACATTCGCGTGCTGGCCACCCGTGCGGACACCGGTTTCGGCCTGAATCCTCCGGTGGTGGCCGATCCGTTCGGCAATATCTACAATCCGCGGCCACGCAATCAGTCCTTGGCCCAAGCGATCGCCCAACCAATCGCTGGTGCTACCCCGGTCGATCTGGCCGGCGGGCTGGTGCAGGGCGAAGCCTTCTTCGGGCTGGAATTCGACCTGAACACCGATGGCACCTTCACTCTGCAACTGACCGGCGCCAACCCCAACGCCGGCGCCACCCTCCACGTGGTGCTGACGCGCATCAACCGCCCCTGCGGCGCAAATAACACCCTGACCTGCGGCCGTTCCCTTCCTGGAGCCATCTCCACCTCCGTGCCCGGCCAGGTGGATACCTATCAGTTCTCCGTACAGACCGGCGACGTCGTGTCCTTCCGCGTGCTGCGCGTTGCCAGTTCGGGTTCACCCGACACCGGGACGGGTTTCTTTTTCGCCATCTACGCCGCCGATCCGGCCCAGAACAACCGGCCATTCGCCGTCAACGTGGACCCCAAGACGCAACGCCTGTCTTTCGCACCGATCGCGGGCCGCTACGATTGGACGTCCACCGTCACCGGCACGGTCACAGTGGTGGTCTTCGAGTTGACCGGAGTTCTGGGTGGCAGCTATTACGTGTCCGCCACCAAGCTCAGCGGCGGGTGCGGCGGCGCCGCACTCACCTGCAACTCCACCGTCGATAGCGTGCTGACCAGCCCTCTCACCTTCGGCTTTTACACCATCCAGGTGAGCGGCGGCGACGTGTACCAGTTCCGTGCAGCGCGGCCCGACATCTCCGGTGGTTTCACACCCTCGGCCGAGATTTTCAACGCCCAGGGCGTCAGCGTCGGTGTGGTGGCGCCGGGCAGCGCGTCCGGCCATGCCGCGTCCACGGCGACTATCACCTTTGCCAGGGCGGGCACGTATTCGGTGATCGTCTCCGGCCCATCCAACGCCAGCTTGGGCGCGTATTCCCTGGCCTCACTTCGCCTCAACCGGCCTTGCGAAGGCGCGCAGGCGCTTACCTGCTCGTCGGTGGTGGACGGCGCCATCACCGGCCTGATCCGCAGCCAGGTCTACGGGCTCACCGCCAGCGCCAACGATTCGTTTCTGCTGCGCCTGCTGCGTCCCGACGCCAACAGCCTCTTCCGGCCGCGCCTCGATATCTACGATACCAGCGGCGCCCCGTTGCAGTTCGTCAATACCACCGACCTGGCGCGCGCCAACTTTACCGTTCCTTCCGACGGCGCCTACACCCTGGTAGTCACCGACAGCTACGACAGTTCGCAGAGCGGAGGGTACTCGCTCTCCCTGTTGCGCCTCAACCGGCCCTGCGGCGCCGCCACGTTGAGCTGCGGCGCGCCCTCGGCGAGCAGCCTCCCGCGTGCCCTGGCGAGC
>JADGNS010000181.1 GCA_017883355.1 Candidatus Solibacter sp. | reverse complement strand
GCAACTGAAGATCGATTCTAAGTCCCTGACGGTCCTGACTTACAAAGATAATAAGTGGAAACTGGGGGCCGACCGCGAGTATCGGTTCGACCTGCTCGCGGACAAGACCTTCGAAGACGCCTGGCAACTCCTCAAAGGCCGTCTGGACCAGCGCCTGGTCGGGGCGATTCCAGACCATCTCTCCAATATCCTGTGGGAGATCCCGGCGAAACACCTGCTGCGATTCGGCGGAGACGAAGGCGTGCTCCAGGTCGGCGCGGAGACAATCGTCTACCACTCCGCGAACAAGGATGAGTCGCGCACCTGGCGCTATGAGGACATCGAGAACATCTCTAGTTCCGGCCCGTTCGAGCTGACCATCACCACCTTCGAGCGCGCCAAAACGCATTATGGAAACCTCAAAGGCTTCAATTTTGAACTCAAGCGGCGTCTGGAAGAGGCTCCGTACAACGACCTCTGGCTGCGGTTGAACCAATCGAAAGGGCTCAAAATCCTGAATTCATACCGTGCCGCCGGCGCATCACAGTAGACCAGTTGATCTAAACTCAGAATAGAGGGGAATGCTCATGGGACGTGCACGCCAGTTCGCCATATTCGCCATCGTCGCCGTAGTCGCTGTCGCCGCCGCCTATGGCGGGTGGCGAGTATACCAACGGACGCAACCCGAACAGTGCTACGCCTGCCAACGGCCGATCCACGCTCATTCGCGGACCGTCGTATCCGCCAAGGGCGGTTCCAGGATATTCTGCTGCCCGGCCTGCGCGCTCTCTGAGCAGCGCCAGGAAGCCAAGGACGTACGCGTCACCGAGCTGACGGCATATCTGTCGGGCGCCAAACTGTCGCCAAACGACGCCTACGTGGTCAAAGGCAGCGACGTCAATATGTGCGCCCACTCCCACGAGTTGATCGATGCCGACAAGCGCCCCGCCGACGTACAATACGACCGCTGCGCGCCGAGCCTCCTCGCCTTCGCGCAAGAGCGTGAAGCCATTCAGTTCTCGCGCGAGCACGGCGGCACGGTTCACCCATTCCGGGAAGTCGCCGCCTCCTACGCGAAATAGATCAGCTCTGCGGGTCGTCGGCAACCTCAACCCGATCGCGTTTCAGCCCGAACTTCTCCATTCGATAGATCAGCGTCTTGCGGCTCAGGTCCAGGTACTGTGCGGCGTGGGTCTGGTTCCAGTTGAACTTCTCCAGCGCCCGAACGATCAGTTCCTTCTCCACCGCCTCCAGGCTGATGCCGTGGGGCGGAAGGTCCAGATGAAGTGCCTCCACCGGCGGCCGTTCCCGCCGCAGGAAATCCGGCAGGTCGTTCACCGTGATCTCGTCACCCCGCGACAGCACCACAATTCGCTCGATGATATTCTCCAGCTCCCGCACGTTGCCCGGCCAGGTGTAGGCGCTGAAGTACGGCAGCATCCGCGTCGGCAGCACCAGGTTCGCCCGCCCCTGCTTTTCCTTCGCCTTGAGAAAGAAATGCTGCACCAACTCCGGAATGTCCTCGGCGCGCTCCCGCAGCGCCGGAAGCTCCAGTGGAATTACCGCCAGGCGGTAGTACAGATCCTCGCGGAACGTCTCGTCTTCCACCATCGCCTGCAGATTGCGGTGCGTTGCCGCGATGATGCGCACATCCACCTTCGCGACGCCGGCAAATCCCAGCTTCTCGATCTCCCCCTGCTGTATCAGGCGTAGAATTTTCACCTGTAACTCAAGCGGCAGTTCTCCAATCTCATCCAGAAACAGGGTGCCGCCGTCGGCTAACTCGACTTTCCCCTTTTTGTTGGCGAACGCGCCCGTGAACGATCCCTTGACATGCCCGAATAGCTCGCTCTCCAGCAGGTCCTTCGGAATCGCCCCGCTGTTGATCGTGACGAACGGCCTGTCCTTTCGCCGGCTATTGAAGTGGACCGCCTTGGCCAGCAGTTCTTTGCCCGTTCCTGTTTCGCCGCGGATCAGCACCGTCGAGGTCGCTTGCGCGGCTCGCGACGCCATGTCCAGCACGTAAAGCAGTTTGTTCGACTGGCCCAGGATGTTCTCGAAGCCGTACTTCTTATCCAGGCTGCTGCGCAACACCCGCACCTCTTCGCGCAGACCCAGGTGCTCCAGGCCGCGATTCACGATCAGTCGCAGTTCGTCCACATTCACCGGCTTGGTGATGTAATCGTAAGCGCCGGCCTTCATCGCCTCCACCGCATTTTCGACCGTCCCGAATGCCGTCTCCATAATTACGATGATCTCCGGATACTCGGCGCGAATTGCCTTCAGCAGTTCCAGCCCGGTCATGCCCGGCATCTGCAGATCCGTGATTACCAGATCGGGTGGAGCATTCCGTATCTGCTCCAACGCGCTAGCCCCGTCCGCCGCGGCCGCCACATCGTACCCGCTCTGCTGCAGTTGCGCCTGCGTCACCCACCGCAGGCTCTCATCGTCATCGACTACCAGAATGCGCTTCTTGTGCAACGCTCCTCCTCTGGTTCAACGGAATCGTCAGGGAAAATGTCATTCCGCCTTCCGGGTTTCGCTCGGCCGTCACCACGCCCCCATGTTGATTCACAATCTGATACACCACCGAAAGCCCTAAACCCGTGCCGGCGTCCTTCGTCGTGTAGAACGGGTTGAAAATCTTGTCCAGGTCTTCGTCGCTGATGCCAGGTCCCTGATCGCGCACGCTGATCGCTACGGATGACTCCACCTGCCGCGCCGCCAGAGAGATTTCGCCCGTCCCCGTCATCGCCTGCACCGCATTGATCGCCAGGTTCAGAATGACCTGTTTCATCTGTTCCGGATCGCACTCGAACTCTGGTACCGTGGCCGGGACATCCTTGCGCAGCGTGATGCCCTTCTGCTGCGCCGCGTGGCCCGCCAGGGCGATGATCGCATCAATCAGGCGATCGGCGCGGACCTTCTGAAATTCCGGTTTGCGCGGACGCGCGAAATCCAGCAGATTGGTCAGCAGCCGGTTCAAGCGCTGGACCTCTTTGCGAATAATCGCCAGCGATGCCTTCCGCATCTCCGGCGGCGTTTGCTCCGACTCGATCAGATTCGCCGCCCCGTCGATGCCCGCCAGAGGATTGCGGATTTCGTGCGCCAGGCTGGCCGAGAGCTGCCCGATCGCCGATAGCCGGTCGGCTCGCTTGATCTGCTCGAAGCTGTCCCGCAGCTCATGATTGAGCGCCGCCAGTTCGCCCCGCTGCTTCCTCCCCCGATCGGCGAGCACCCCGGTAACTGTGCCCACCAGGAAGAACACAATGATCTCCGCGTACTGGTTCACCGAGTATTCCGGCATGTGGTGCCAGGCGTGCAGAATGTGCGGAATATAGCAGACCGCGGAAGCGGTCGATGCCACCAACCCGCCGCGCCAGCCGAAGTAGATCGCGGCGTAGATGATCGGCAGGTAGTACAGCCGTTGGAAAAGGTTATGCCAGAGAATGAGGGAGGACGGCGTGAAGTAGTGCAGCGCCGAAGCCACCGCGATGCCGGCAGCTACCACCACCACTCGCGTAAGTGGTTTGGGCTCTCGCACCTCTTCGTCCTGCTTCCACATGCTCTGGATCATAGCGCGATCGGGCAGGCATTATTCCCGCCTTAGTGTAGTGACGATTCTGATTGGTAGTAGCTAAATCGATGGCACGATATTCCTACGGCGCGATGCTCAGCGTGGTTGTCAAAAGGCCGGTGTTGGACCCGCCGGGCTGCCTGCCGCCGACCGCGATCTCGGCGACCCCGCTCTTGGGCAACTGGCGCGGACTCAGCACGAACTTCACGATCCTGCGTTCGCCCACGCCTAGCGCGATCCGCCGGAAGCCTTCGAGCGACCGCACGCCGTCGCGCTTCAGGTAAAGCTGCACCACTTCCTCGCCGGCCAGTTTGCCGGTGTTGCGCACTTCGACGGAGACCGGAACATCGTGGTTGGCCGGCGCCCGCTCGGGGCAATCGAGCCGGCTGTAGGCGAAGGTCGTGTAGCTCAGGCCGTAGCCGAACGCGTACAACGGCTCGCCCTGGAAATAGCGGTAGGTCCGGCCTTTCATGCTGTAATCGTCGAAGGGCGGCAACTGGTCCGCCGACTGGTAGAAGGTGACGGGAAGGCGGCCCGCGGGGTTGTAGTCTCCGAACAGGACATCGGCGATGGCGGCGCCGCCGGCCTGGCCCGGATACCACGCGTCGATCAGCGCAGGCACGTGATCGCGCGCCCAATTCACCGCCAGCGCGCTGCCGTTGAGCAGCACGAGAACGAGTGGCTTGCCGAGCGCGGCCACTTTCTCTAGCAGGGCCTCCTGTGCAGCAGGCAGACCGAGGTCCACGCGGTCGCCGCCCTGGAATCCGGGCACCGGCACCTTCATCTCCTCGCCTTCCAGGCGCGGCGAAAGCCCCAGAAACATGACTACGGCCTCGGCCTGGCGCGCGGCATCCAACGCGGCCGTTTCCAGATCGCGGCCGGGCACGGCCCAGACCAGGCGCATGTCGGCGTCGTTGATCACTTCGTGGAAGTCCACGCGGATGGGGTAGAACTTGCCGGCTTCCAGATCGACGGTTTCGTAACTGTAATTGCGCGCGTCCCGGTTGTTGGCGCGCACCAGTTGTTTGCCGTTGAGGTAGATTTCGAAGGCGTTCATGCCCACGCCGCCGAGCCGGTACTTGCCGGTGACCTTGGGAGCCAGGAAGCCGATCCAGCGCACGCCGAAGTTGTCGTCATCCATGTCGGCTCGCGGCGCGCCGTCCCACCATTTGAAATTGATTTCGGGGTCCACGCGCAGGAAGAGCGGTTTGGCATCCGGCTCCGCGGGAGCGGGAGTCTTTCCGGGAGCGCGGTACACCTGGCCGTTGAAGGAGGCCGTGTTGAAGTACTCGCCTTGCAGCCCGTTGCGGCGGTCGGCGCCATCGGTGGTGAAGAGCGCCGATGCCGGCACGGTCTCCATGACAGGCAACTCGGCGGCCAGTTCCCCGCCCTGCGCGTATAGAATCTTCGTGCGCGCGCCGAGTTTGGCGCGCAAGCCTTCCAGCGGTGTCACCGGCGCGGTGGGCTCGCCGTTATAGTTGCCCAGCAGGACTTCGACGTTATCGGCGTTGGGCCCGATCACGGCGAGCGTCTTAATGGTCCTCTTCAGCGGCAACAAGCCGCCCTGATTCTTCAGCAGCACGATGGACTTGCGCGCAGCTTCCAGCGCCAGCGCCTGGTGCGCCGCGGAGTCCACCACCGAATACGGAATGCGCGCGTACGGCACGCGCTCCGGCGGGTCGAACATACCCAGGCGGAAACGCGCGGTTAGCAGGCGGCGCACGGAGGCATCGATCTCGCCTTCGACGATGAGCTTCTGTTCCAGCGCGGGAATCAGCGAGCGGTATTCGGTTCCGCAATCGAGGTCGGTGCCCGCCTTCACGGCGCGCGCCGCGGCCGCCGCCATGCTGTCCACCAGGTTGTGGCCGCGGAAAATATCGCCCACCGCGCCGCAATCGGAAACCACGTATCCCGAAAAGCCCCACTGCTTGCGCAGAATATCGCCGAGCAATCGCGGGCTGGCGCAAGCCGGTTCGCCGTCCACGCGGTTGTAGGCGCACATCACCGAGTACGCGCCGCCTTCGCGGATCGCCGCCTCGAAATGCGGCAGGTAGCTTTCGGCGAGGTCCGCATCCTCCACCTTGGCGTCGAAGCTGTGGCGCGAGGATTCGGGTCCGCTATGTACCGCAAAGTGCTTGGCGGTGGCTACTACTTTTAGATATTTCGGGTCGTTCCCCTGCAATCCCTTGATGAACTGGACAGCCATGCGGCCCACCAGGTACGGATCTTCGCCGTAGGCCTCCATGCCGCGGCCCCAGCGCGGGTCGCGTACCAGATTGATATTGGGCGTCCAGAACGTGAGGCCCTGGTAGATGCTGCGCTTGCCGCGCCGGAGGAACTCGTTGTTCTTGGCGCGGGCCTCGTCGGAGATGGCCGTGGCCATGCGGAAGATGAGTTCGGGATCCCACGTGGCGGCCAACCCGATCGGCATGGGGAACACCGTGGCGCGGCCGGCGCGGGCCACGCCGTGCAAGCATTCGTTCCACCAGTTGTAGGCGGGTATGCCGAGCCGCTCGATGGCCGGCGAATCGTTCATCATCTGCGAGACCTTCTCGGCGACGGTCATGCGCGCGAGCAGGTCGTCCACGCGCTTCTCCAGCGGCGCGTCGGCGTTCTGATAGAGGGGGGGCGACTGGCCCCAGGCAGCGTGAGCCGCGAGTAGGGCAGCCCAAAAAAGTCTCATGCTCCATTGTCACCCGGATCGGCCAGGCGTATCCTATCCGTTGACATGAGTGAAACGCACGAAACCCACCTCGACCTGCAGCGAGAGTGCGACCACATCGTGGATCGCGCCCTGGCCGGCGAAAACGCCTTCGTCCAAATGGGCTGTTTGCTGTTTCTGGCGTTTTCCAACGGCGACGCATTCGCGCTGGATCTCGACGACAAGTTCGCCTGCCCCCTGTGTCTCGAAGGCGAGAAGCAAATCTGTCCGCTGGTGGACACTGGAGAACAGTGGGCCTTTCACTGGCCCTGGAGCTATTACGTGGCGCGGGGCCGCATCCACTTCGAGACGACCGATGAAGGAGACCCGGTGGCGATGCAGTTGGCTGTCGGCACGATCCAGCGCAAGGTGCACGACTACAACCGCAAGGCCGGAACGAATTCCATCTCTGAGTCACACAGCCGTTTGGAGGCGCGACCGGCGCCGTTGGTTCGCGTCATCCCGCCCCCCGCTTGTTTGACCGGATTCTGAGGATGGGGTAGGGTGAAAGAGCATGGAACTTACCGTCCAGATTCCCGACGATCTCGCCATCCGCATGAGCGCATCCGGTAGCGATCTTTCGCGCCGCGCCCTTGAAGCCTTGGCGCTCGAAGAATTCAAGGACGGTCACATCACCAAGCCAGAGTTGCGGCGGTTGCTCGGTTTTGGAAGCAGGTACCAACTCGACGGATTCCTCAAAGCCCATGAGGTGTACGAAGACTACACGATGCAGGACCTGGAGCAAGAACTCGAAGGGTTAAGGCGTTTGGGGATTTGATGCTCCTTGTCGTCGCCGATACCAGCCCCATCCGCTACCTCGTGGAAATCGGCCACATCGGCGTTCTGCCCCAGTTGTTCGAGAGGATTTTCATTCCTTCGCTCGTATACGACGAACTGCGCCACCCGTCCGCGCCTGCGCCCGTGCGCGCGTGGTTGAATGCACTGCCCGCCTGGTTAGAGGTATTGCCGGTGACCTTGAGCGACGATCCGGCGTTTCAGGCCTTGGACGACGGCGAAAAGTCGGCCCTTACGCTAGGAATGACTCTCGGGGCCGAACTCATTCTGATCGATGACCGCAAGGGCGCCGCGGTCGCTCTGCAAAAGGGATTCCAGATCACCGGAACCTTGGGTCTTCTTACGCGCTCGGCGCAACGCGGCATCCTCGACCTTGCCGATGCGTTGGCGCGCCTCAAGCGCACGAATTTCCACTACCGTCAGGAACTGTTCGACGACGTTCTGAAAAAATACGCGGATAGCGGCAATGGCTAAAACGGCTGTCGTGCACGCTTCCAGCGCTACGCCGCTCGCCGGGTGCGGCATAATTAGTTTCTGTCGCGAAACTCGGTTTTGCCACGCAGGACCGCTCCCTGACGGTCGCGGCTCTGATTCGAAGTCTTGTAGTTTCAACGAAACCATCGGAGCCCCGACCGTAAGGGAGGGGTTTGCTTGGCCACCGGAGGGTAGTTTCGCGACAGAAACTAG
>JADGNS010000180.1 GCA_017883355.1 Candidatus Solibacter sp. | reverse complement strand
TGCCTGCCCGAAGACGTTGGCTGCTAGCTGAAGCCCGAGGCCCAGCACCAATGCACTCATTTTCCAGTCGTTACGCATAATCTAACCTCTCTGTTCTTTGACGAAGCTTGCCCTTTAGATGTCACGCTCGCCGGACGGGTTGCAACTCATTGACTCTACGCAATTCGGGAAATAACCGGCTCCACAATACCACAATCAGGATCGTCCCGACCCCGCCCACAACCACCGCCGGCACCGCCCCAAACCACGCCGCCGTGACCCCCGATTCGAACTGCCCCACCTCGTTCGACGCCCCGATGAACATCATGTTGACCGCGCTCACCCGTCCGCGCATCTCGTCCGGCGTCGAAATCTGTACCAGCGTATGCCGCACCACCACGCTGACCATGTCGCAGGCGCCCAAAATCACCAGAGCCGCCACCGAGAGCGCCATACTGCGCGATAGCCCGAACACCACCGTGCAGGCGCCGAACCCGGCGACGCACCACAGCATAATGGCGCCCGCGTGCCGCTGGAGCGGCCGGTACGCCAACACCATCGCCATGATCACCGCCCCCGTGCCCGGAGCGCCGCGCAGAATCCCCAATCCCGTGGCGCCCACTCCCAGAATGTCCTTGGCGAATACCGGCATCAACGCCACCGCGCCGCCCAGCAGCACGGCGAACATGTCCAGCGAGATCGCGCCCAGCGTCATCTTGGCGCGCCAAAGATAGCGCAGCCCATCCAGCAGCACTCCGCGCCGGGCGATCCCACGCGGCCGCTGCGCCGCCTCCACACGCACTTTGCCCATCAGCACCGTGGCTCCCAGGCAGGCCACCGCCGACCCCGCGTACACCGGCGCCGGACTCCCCGTGAGCCCATAGACCACCCCGCCCACCATCGGCCCCAGCGTCATCGCGCCCTGAATGATGCTGGACGCCCACGCCACCGCATTGGGGAACACTTCCTCCGGCACCACCAGCGGCAGGAACGCCTGCGACGCCGGACCGTTGAAGGCGCGCACCACGCCGTTCATCACCAGCGCCGCGTACACCGGCCACACACCGGTCAGCCCGCGCAGGGTCAACGCCAGAAGCAGCGCCGACACGCACGCGAAGGCCACATAGCAGCACTGTAAGATGCGCTGCCGCGGGAAACGGTCCGCCGCCTGGCCCGCCACCAGGAACAGCACAATTCCCGGCAGGAATTGCGCCAGCCCCACCAGTCCCAGATCCAGCGCGCGGTGCGTCAGGGCGTAAATCTGCCAGCCCACCGCCACCGCCTGCATCTCGCTGGCGATGGTGGCCAGCATGCGCGCCGTCATGTAGTAGCGGAAATTCGGGTACCGAAACGCGACCCGTCCGCCAGCCAGTGGCATAAGGCTCCGCCTTGTGCATCCGAGCACAGCTCGGACTCACCCCTACTGATAATGCGGTTGGTCGCTGCGGAATGGGCTCGCCGGAAGGCCCGCCTGATTCACCAGGTTGCACACCGGGTCGTCCGCCCACGCGTAGCGCACCGCTACCGGATTCGCCACCTGCGCGCTCGTCACCAGCAGCGTGTTGCCGTCCACCTTCACTTCGCCCGGCACATAATTCCCGTCCGCGCCCGCGATCTCGAAGCCCGCGATCGCCCCGCCGCCGCGCGCCTGCATGCCGTCACCGTGCGTCAGATACACGCGCATCGCGCCGTCCTCCGGGGTCGCCGTCTGGAACATCGGTCCCGAGTACTCGACCGGCTGCTTATAGGTCAGCGCGCGCGCCCCTAGCGCCAGCCGCAGTCCCACGTCCTGTTTGTTCTTCGGGTGAATGTCCCGCGATTCGCCGATGTCGATAATCACCGCCATCGCCGTATTGGCCAGGCGCAGCGTCTCCGTCTGCGATTCGCGCAGCACCGGCCAAAACCCGTTGGTCTTGTAGTTGGCCAGTTGCACGAACAGGAACGGGAAATCGCCTTGCCCCCAGCGATTGCGCCAGTCCTCGATCATGGCCCCGAACAGCCGCCGGTACTTGTACGCCTCCCGCTCGGTCGCGTTGCTCTCGCCCTGATACCAGATCGCCCCACGGATGCCGTACCCTACCAGCGGCGCGATCATGCCGTTGTACAGGCCCGCCGGCTGATTGGGATGCCCCGGCCCCTGCGGCAGCCCCGGCCGGTTCGGCGGCGTTCGCCCCGCAGCCTTGGCCTCTTCCACCGCCTTGTTCCACGCCGGCAGCGTCGCCGTGTCGTACTTCTCCCTGGCCGCCGGATACCCGGCCAGCACCGTCTCCCAAAAGTCGGTCACATACTTCAGCGCCGCGTCGCTCGCGATCGCCTCCTTCGAGGTCCACGATTGCGCCGGCGTCCCGCCCCAATCGCTCTCGATCAGCCCCATCGGCACGTGCAGGTTCTGTTGCAAATGCCGCCCGAAGAAATACTCCACCGCCGAGAACCCCTTCACGGAGGCCGGCGAGCACACCTGCCACGCCCCCACCACGTCCTCGGCCGGCTGATCGGCCACCACGTGCTTCACCTGAAACAGGTGGATCATCGGATAGTCCGCGCGCGCGATTTCTTCGTCGTGGTTGACCGCCGTCTGCAGGCGGAACTCCATGTTCGATTGCCCCGACCCCAGCCACACTTCGCCTACCAGAACGTCCTTGATGGCCGCACCGTTGATGTTCATCTCCAGCGGACCCGCCGCCACTAGCGGCTTCAGCCACGCAGTCCACTTCCCGTTCTCGGCGGCCTTCACCGTCACGCTCTGCCCCTGGAAATCGACTCTTACCGACTCGCCTGGGTCGGCCGTCCCCCAGATGCGCACCGGCATCCCCTGCTGCAGCACCATGTGGTCCGAGATCAACGCCGGCAGTTTGACCGCCGCATCGAGCGCGCCGGCCACCGCCAGCAGGCACAACAGTCTTCCGATTCTATGCACCAACACCTCCGCGGGTAACTTCCGATTCTATCGCGACTGGCCGCGCGCGAAGATTTTCGAAAAAAATGTGAGGATTGGACTAATGCTCCTCAGACCTTTGGTCGATATATGACGCACGGCAAGTTGGAGATTCCCCAGGAGGGTAGGAAGATGATGGAAAAACGTAGCGAGCCGCGCTTCATGTGCGCGGAACTGGTCAACATCCGGATCTGCCATGAGGATCAGACCGTGGAGGAGGCTATTGCCAATTTGGAGGACATTTCTCCTTCCGGCGCCTGCGTCCACCTGGATGCAGCGGTTCGGTTGGGCGCCGATATCGAGATCGTGTGCTCCACCTGCCGGTTCAAAGGAAAAGTCCGCAACTGCCGGTACGCCGAAGGCGCGTACGACGTGGGGATAGCCTTCGACACCCCGCGCGCCTGGGATGCCAGCCGTTACGTGCCGGCGCATCTGCTGCCCATCGAGACCGGCCTCGCCTATGTAGAACAAGAGGAAAATGGCCGCGGTTGAACGCGGGAGTACCTATAAAATAAAACAGCGCTTTGCTCATCCAGTTTATCGGCGTTTATCGGCGTTCATCGGCGGCCCGATTTCTTCCCCCGCCGCCGAGAACCCCGCCCTCACTTCCGCGCTCACACTGGTCGGCTTGCCGGTGACCGCATCGATGGGGCACCACACCGTCCGCGCCTTCGCCAGCAGGCACCCGTCGCTCGCCCGCAGTAATTCCGTGTGCCGTTCGAACTTGATCCGCGTGGCCGCGCCCACCCACGTCCGCGCCACGATTGCGTCGCCCAACCGCGCCGCCTGCTTGTAATCGATCTCGTGCCGCACCACAATCCACAGCAGCTTTTCCTGGTCCGCCGCATTCGCCGCCGCTTTCCAGTGCGCGATGGCGATATCCTGCACCCAGCGCAGATAGACGACGTTGTTGACGTGGCCCAGCGCATCGATATCCGCCGGCTCCACGGCGATCCTCATTTCGAAGGCGTCACTCAACCCACACCGCCACGCCGCCCGGCGGCACACTTCGCGTCCCCACCAGCAAGGGCGTTCCCGCGCGCGCCGGAATCGCCTGCTCAGTCGACGTGAAGTTGGTCGCCACCCAGAAGCCGTCGCGCCAATCCACCAGGAAGTCCGCCTTCAAACTCGCCGGAGCCGCGCCCGCGCTGGCGTACACCTTGCGCATCAGCGCCGCCTCCAGATCGCCGTTCAGCGTATCCACGCCGATGTATGTCACCGTCCCCTTGCCCAGCTTGCGCGTCACCGCCGCCGCTTTGCCCGCATAGAACTGGTCCGCGTACGTGGCCAGCGTGCTGGTGCCCGCCTGCGGCTCCAGCACGTCGCCCCACGCGCCCCACGCATAGCGCGCGCCCTCGGCCGTCACGTGCCCCTCGATCGTCCCCGGCAGCAGGTCGTAAATCGGCAGCCTGGCGCCGATCAAGCCGTAGATCCGCTCCGCCCACAGCGTCTCCGGGAAATGTCCGCGCCGGTCCTTTTCGCCCGACCGCGCCGTCAGCACCAGGTTCCCGCCGTTCTCCGCATACGCCGTCCAGCGCGCGATCAGCGCCTCGTCCACCAGTTGGTAGGCCGGCGCCACCACGAACGGATAGCCGCTCAGGTCGCGATCCTCCGTCACCACGTCCACCGGCGCCATCATGCTCTTCAGCGCGCGATAGTATTTCATCCAGTGCTCCACCGTATCCCAGCGCGTGGTCTGCTTGTGGATATCAATGTCCCAGCGATTGTCGAAGTTGATCAGGAACGCCGTGCGGCGCCTGGCGTACTCCGCCGGCTCCTTGGCATCCGCGCGATATTTGGCGCGTAGCGCGAGCACATCGCGCATCGCCTCGGCATACTCGCGTCCGCCCGGCGAAGGGGTCACGCCGTCCGTCTCCACCAGCCCCTTGTGATATTGTTCGCTGCCGATCAGCGGCTGCCGGTAGCGGTAAGTGGCCACCATCCGCGCGCCCGCGCCGAACGCGCGCAGAATCCACATGTGGATCCCTCCCGGCTGCGGCCACGGGTTGATCGCGCCCCAGTTGACCTGCCCCGGCTGTAACTCCATCAGCCCGGAGAGGCCGTTGATGGGCCGCATGAAATCGTGCATGAAGCTCTGCACCGCGCCGCTCCCCAGGCGGAATCCGAGCGGCCCGTTCTCCGGGAAAACGTCGCCATGCACCGGGTAGTGCGTCCAGGTGAAGATGTCCAGATCCTTGGCGGAAAGCGTCGGGTCGATATCGCCGTGCATCGCCATGAAGTTGGTGGTGATCCACTGGTCGGCGCCATACCGCCGCAACAGGCCGGCCTGCATGCGCAGGTATCCGGCCGACTCCTTGGCGAACCACCGGGCGAAATCCAGTTGCGCGTGCGGATTCGGCAGCGCCGGGTGTTCCAGTTGGTTGGGAATTTCGATTTGGTCGAAGTCCTGATAGACCATGGACCAGAAGGCCGTGCCCCAATCCGTGTTCAGCCGCTCGATGCTGCCGTATTTTTCGCGCAGCCAGTCGCGGAACCGCGCCGTCGCCGCCGGCGAGTAGGAGTACTGCTTCTCGTAGTGGCTGAGTTCGTTGTCGAGCTGCCACCCCCACACCCGCTTGTCATGCCCGAAACGCTTGGCAAGTTCGGTGATGATCTTCGCCGCGTACTCGCGATACACCGGCGAACTCCAGTCGCCCTGCGTCCGCCCGCCGTGATTCATGCGGCGTCCCGCCGCGTCCACCATCAATATCTCGGGATGCTTGCGCGAAAGCCACACCGGCGGCGCCGCCGTGGGCGTGCACAGAATCACCTTCATGCCGTTCTGCGACGCCAGCGCGACGTTCTTCTCCAGCCAGTCGAACTGGTACTTGCCCTCCTCGGGCTCCATGAAGACCCACGCGAACTCGCCCATATGGACGAACTCCATGCCGAGCTTGCGCATGTTGGCCATGTCGCGCGCCCATTGGCTCTCCGGCCAGGCTTCGGGATAGTAGTAGGCGCCGATCGTCATCAGATCGGCGCGCGGAAACCAATCCGGCGCGGCGGCCGCGGTGGGGCAGGGAAGCACAAGAGCGAGCGCCAACAGAGCGCGCAGCGATTTCATGCCCTTGATTGTGGCATACGGTGGGACAGACCATCGCTTTGCGTGGTCTGTCAAACCTGTCTGGGTACTGCCGCTTGTGGGGCAGGCACTTCCGCCTGGCGCTTCCGCCTGCCAAGGCTCACCCTGTCCCCCCCATCACACCGTCCGGCACTCCGCAATCACCCGCCCCGAAGCCTGGCGTCCCACCGCCGTCACCTCCAACCCCGCCATCGACGCCATCTCGCGGAACTCCTCGAATGTCCGACCCCTCCCGCCCACCAGCACCATCATCAGCAGTTCTGGCGATGCCTCCTCGCCTGGCCCCGCCCCGGTGAACACCACCACCCGTCCGGACGGGCGCGCCGCTTCCGCGCAGCGCCGCAGAATCGCCGTCGCCTCGCCGTCGGGCCAGTCGCTGAGGACGTTCTTCAATACGTAGAGGTCGCCCCCTCCGGGCAGCGGGTCGAAAAAGCTCTGCGCCACCGTCGCCACCCGATCCGCCACGCCCGCCGCCTGGAAGACCTCGCCCGACCGCGCCACCGTCCCCGCCAGATCCACCAGCGTGCCGCGAACCTCGGGCCGCGCGCGCAGGATCTCCGCCAACAGCGCTCCCGTGCCGCCGCCGACATCCACCACCGTTCGCACCGATTCCCAGTCCGCGGCATCCACCAGCACGCGCCAATCCGGCACGCCGTGCCCCGGCCCCATCAGCGCGTCGAAGCTGGCGGCGATCGCCGGATGGGCCTCCAGATCCTCCCAGAACCCGCGGCCGAAAGCCTCGTGAAACGCCGGCTTGCCGCTGCGCACGGCCGACAGCAGGGTTCCCCAGGAGTGCGCCATCCGGCCGCCAATGCCGTCGAGATCCAGGCCCAGGCGCCCCGATTCCCCCAACAGCCCCTGGGCAGTCTCATTGAGTGCGAACCGGCCGGGCGCAGGTTCCACAAAGAGGCCCTTGCTCACCAGGTGCCGCAGCACCCTGTGCAGCGAATCGCGGTCGGCGCCCGACGCGGCGGCGAGTTGCCCGATCTCCGCCTTCCCCGCCGCAATGTGATCGGCCACCCGCAACGTCGCCACCACGTGAACGCACCACGGCGTACAAAGGTCGCTCAACGTCCAAAGATCCATCCCGCCATGATGCCACCCTGGCCTCCAAAATCGCAAAATCGGTCAAGCAGATCGTCTCCTCTTGTCCTAAACTTCTTGCGTGGAGACAAGTATGATCCTCTGGAAACGCGCCGGACTGCTCGGCTTCCCAGCCTGCGCGGCGCGCCTGGTGAAGGCATGAAGCCATCCACCGGGCAGGACTATCACGAGCGGATCGTCCGAACGCTTGTGTACATTCAGGAGCACCTGGATGACGCCCTGGAACTGGAGCAGGTCGCCGGCGTGGCAGCCTTTTCCAGTTTCCATTTTCATCGAGTTTTCCGTGGGCTCGTTGGCGAAACGCTGAAGGAGTACGTTCGACGCCTGCGCCTGGAGCGCGCGGCACGAAACCTCAAGCAGCTCGACGGGCCCATTATTGACATTGCATTGCAGGCCGGATTCGAAACGCACGAATCCTTTACGAGGGCTTTTGGAGACATGTTTAAGATATCCCCTTCCGAATACCGAACCGCACATAAACCTGCGCCCGAGTCGGCGTCAGGCACTCACTTGGACGACGTTGCCGGTTATCTTCCGCCCGATTACCCGCTCCTTCCGCCAGTCGAGGTGAAAGAGCTTCCGCCCATGCGGCTGGTCTTTCTTCGCCACGTGGGTCCGTACACACAGGTTGGCGCCACCTGGGGCCGGCTGATGAA
>JADGNS010000179.1 GCA_017883355.1 Candidatus Solibacter sp. | reverse complement strand
TCGAACCAATAGGGCATCATGCGCAGATAGCCGCCGCGCAACCACGCGTGGAAGGGCATGCGGCCGAGGACTGCGGCGACTTTGGCCTCCAGCACGTCTTCCTGCGACTTCTTCATGATCAGGTCCAACAAGCTGCGGCGGCCCGGATAGATCATCAGGCTGACCCGCTCGCCGGCGGGGATTTTAGCCTTCTGCTTGACCAGCTCAATGGCTTTGTCGAGCCCGCCGATTTCGTCCACCAGTCCGCGCGGCCTGGCCTGTGAGCCGAGCCAGACGCGCCCTTGCGCGAGCGGCTCGATCTCGTCGAATTTGCGGTGGCGGGCATCGGCGACTTTAGTTACGAAATCGCGATAGCTCTCGTCGATCCCTTCTTTCAGCGTGGTGCGTTCGGCGGGCGAGAGCGGCGTGTAATCCGAATCGATTCCCGCGTTCTTGCCGCGCTGGATGGCATCCTTGGTGATGCCCAGCTTGTCGTACAGCCCGTGGAGGTTGGGCTTGCCGAACACCACGCCGATCGAACCGGTGAGGGTTGCCGGATAGGCGACGATCGGGTCGCCGGTCATCGCCATGAAGTAGCCGCCCGACGCGGCGGCGCCGGACATGGAGATCACCACCGGCTTCTTCTTGCTGAGCAGGTTCATCTGGCGCCAGATTTCGTCGGACGCGGTGACCTCGCCCCCGGGCGAATCGATGCGCACTACCACGCCCTTCACCAGCGAATCGTTCTCCACACGGCGGAGCAGTTTGTTGAAGCCGTACGAGGTCAGGCTGTTTTCGCCCGCGCCATCGTCGCCCGGATTGCCGCGCAGGATGTCGCCTTCGCCGACGACCACCGCGATGTGGCTCTTGCCCTGCAGCCCCAGGGATTCCGCGGTGATCCTGGAGTACTTATCCGTGGAGACACGGGAGGGCTCGGCTTTGATCCGGTCCTTCAGTTCGCCCCACATCTGGTCTTCGAAGCGCAACGCATCGACCAGTCCCGCTTTGAGGGCCTGCGCCGCGGTGAACGGACCCTGGTCGATGATGTCGCGCACTTCGTCGGGCGATTTCCTGCGTCCCGTGGCGATGCCGGCCACCAGGTTGGCGTACAGGTCATCCACCACGCTGGTCATGACTTCGCGCGTCTCCGGGCTCATGTCGGAGCGCGTGAACATGTCGCCGAAGTCCTTATACTTGCCGGCATGTTCGATCTCCATGCTGACGCCGATCTTGTCCAGTGTCTTCTTGAAATACATCATTTCGGCGCGCAGTCCCTTGACCATGACCGGTTCCGACGGACCCAGATAGATGCGGTCGGCGCCGCACGCCACGTAATACTCGCGCGTCCCCGGTTGGCGAAGGTAGGCGAACACGGGCTTGCCGGATTTCTTGAACTTGTCGATATCGAGGCGCAACTCTTCGAGCTTCGCCCAGCTCGCCGCGAGGCCCTCCGGCTGCAGTACCACCGCTTTGATGCGCGCATCGGCCGCGGCCTTTTCCAGCGCACTCCAGACCCCGATGACGGTCAGCGGCGCGTGGTCGTCGCCCATGAATGACGGCAGTTCCACCGGCGGCTTTTCCGGCAACTCACCGCTGAGCCGCAGCACCAGCACGGAATTGGAGGCGATCGCCGGCGCGCTTTCGCGAAAGCGCAGAGCCACCACGAACAAGAGAATCACCGAGAGGAACACCAACGCCACTCCGGTCGCGAGGCCAATCAGAAACTTCACCATAAGACCAGCATAGCCTTCCGGGCAGGTGGACTGACAGGTCGTCGCAGCGCCGTAGCGTAGCCTCTTAGGCCGGGTGCCCTCTGGGCGGCCCCCATTCCTGGGGGCGTTCTTCCTCCGAGCGCGATGTTCCGTTTGCGATGTGGGGCAGGATGGTATGCTGCGCGCCGGTTGTTTACCGGCGCAACTGGCCCACAGTGCGTCCATCCACTTCAGTTCGCGTGTTCACTTACCCACGCCGCCACCAGCCCCAACACCGCCGCCATCGCGCAGAGCAGCGGAAACCAATCTCCCAACCGCGTGTACACCGTCTGTGCCGTGACGTAACTGAACCCGGAGTACGACGTGGCCTCGGTATACAGCGGCAGCGTGCCGCGCACCCGCCCCGCCGAATCGATGGCCGCCGTGATGCCGTCGTTGGTCGATCGTAAAATCCACCGGCGATTCTCCGCCGCGCGCATGCGCACCATGTTCAAATGCTGCTCGCGCGCCGCGCTCTTGCCGAACCACCCGTCGTTGGAGATATTGAACAGGACCTCCGCTCCCCCTGCGGCGAACTTGCGCACGAACCCCGGGAACACGCTCTCGTAGCAGATGAACGTGCCGATCTTGTGCGTCCCGGATTTTTGCGATACGACGGGCGAAACCACCACGCGGTTTCCCGCCGCGAAGTCGCCAATCTCCGTCGAAATTTTGTTGGCAAACCCGAACGGCCACGGCACGAACTCGCCGAACGGCACCAGGTTCACCTTGTCGTACCGGCTCACCGGCACACCCTCGGGCGAGATCAGCGCCGCCGAATTCAGCGGCGCTCCGCCCGGCGTATGGGCCACGATGCCCAATAGCACATGCGCCTGCGCCACCCGCGCCAGGTTGTCCACGTAACCGCGCAACACCGCGTCTTCGAAGTAGTAGAGCGGCGCCGGAACCTCCGGCCACACGATGATCGAGGGCGATTGGCCGGGCTCGGCAAGTGCGCCGCGCAGGGAAAGCACGATCTGCCGCCGCTTCATCGCGTCGATGCTCGCCGGGGTCCACTCCTCGGTCTCTGAGATTCTGGGTTGCACCAGCAGCGCCGTCTCGTGCCCGCGCTCCGCCGGCGGCAGTTGCGGCAATAGCGCCAGAAGCAGCACCGGCGCGAGGCAAAGCAGGTCCACGCGCGGCCGCCGCATCACCGCCAGCGCCAGAGCCGCCGCCATCATGGCGAACACGAACGATAGCCCGTACACTCCCGTGAACGGCGCCAGGCGCATCGGGATCCCCATATCGATGCCGGCGTTGCCCAGCGCCAGCCACGCGAAGCCGAGCGGCCCGTGCGTCACTTCCACGGCCACCCATAACGCCGCCACCGTCGGCGCGGCCCACCACCGCCGCATCGCGATTCCGGCCAGCGCGCCGAACACGCCCATGTGGAGCGCCTTCGCCACCGCGAACAACAGAAACACCGCCCAGCCCGCCGCATTCCCCAGCCCGCCGTGAAAGGAGAGCACGAACTGAATCCAGTAGCAGACGCCGAACCAGTACACTACGCCCGCGCCCCAGCCCATCAGGAAGCGGCGCCCCCAGCGCGGCTCGCGCGCCATCGCCACCAGCAGCGGGGTCAGCGCCACCGGCGCAAACCACACCAGGGAGAATTTCGGGAACGTAAGAATCAGCAGCGCCGCCGAAGCCAGCGCCAGCAGCCAGTTCAGCACGGCTCCCGCTGCGCTTCCTCATTAATCAGATCGGTGCTGACCAGGTCGGCCATATACGAACTGCGCACCAGCGGTCCGCTGAACACTGCCTTGAAGCCCAGGGAGAGGCCGTAGTCGCGATACTCTTCGAACTGCCGCGGCTCCACGAACTCCGCCACCGGCAGGTTGCGCCGCGTGGGCTGCAGATACTGCCCGATGGTCGCCACGTCCGTGCCCGCCGCGCGCAAATCGCGCAACAGCGTGCGCACCTCATCCGGCGTTTCGCCCAGCCCCACCATGAATCCCGATTTCGTCAGCACTTGTGCCGGCGCATCGGCCGCGTGCCGCCGCGCGAACCCGAGCACCCCTAGCGACTGCCGGTAGTCCGCCTGCGGACGAACCCGCGCATACAGCCGCGGCACCGTCTCCATGTTGTGATTGAACACGTGCGGCCGAGCGTCCAGCACGCGCGCCACCGCATCGAGATCGCCGCAGAAATCCGGCGTGAGCACTTCCACCCGCGCCTCCGGCAAGGCGCGCCGCACTTCGCGCACCGTCTCCGCGAAGTGGTGCGACCCGCCATCCTCCAGATCGTCGCGATTGACGCTGGTGATCACCACGTACCGCAGCTTCATGTCGCGCGCCATCCGCGCCACGTTGGCCGGCTCACTCGGGTCCAGTTGCACGTCGTGCTTCCTGGGATTCAGTTTTTGCACGCTGCAAAATCCGCAGCCGCGCGTGCAGCGCTCGCCCAGAATCATGAACGTGGCCGCGCCGCGGTGGAAGCACTCGTGGATGTTCGGGCAGCGCGCCTCTTCGCACACCGTATGCAACTTCAGTTCGCGCAGACCGCGCTTCAGATGATTCAGCGATTCGAAATGCGTCTTGCTGCGCCGCGCCCACTCGGGAAGGCGGGGACGCACGGGCGCGGGCGGCGCGCCGCCGCCAATCTGTATCAGCGAATCAATCACGCTTGTACCGCACCGGCTGGAATCCGGCAGTTTCCAGCGCCGTCTTGGCCCGGCCTAAAGAGGGTGTGTCGTTGTACGGCCCCACCAGCACGCGCGTGAGATTGTTCGTCCCCGGAGTCAGCGAGACTTGAAAACCCTTATCCTTGAGCGTCTGCCGAATCGCCTCGGCCACTTCCGGCTTTACCGCCAGCACCTGCCAGAACGATCCCGGCGGCAATTCGGACGAGGCCACGATGCCCGTGGACGCCGGCGCGGTGGCGGGCTTCTCGCCTCCAGCCGGCTGCGACCCTTGCGCCGGCTGCGTCGTGGGTTGCGGGTTAGCCTGAGATGCCGGGTCCGGCGTGCCCGGCTGTGCCGCATCCGCCGCCGGGGGCGTCGTCGATACCGGCGTCGCCGGCGATGCCGGTTGCGGGCGCGAATCCGCCGCCGTGTTTACCGCCGCGCTCGCCGCTCCACCGTCCGACGCCAGTTTGGCCGGCCGCTGCGTATTCTGTCCCACCACGTACCCCATGGCGAACGCCACCGCGAACAGCAGCACCACGATAAAGAAGCCGCTCAGCAGTTGTTTGTTGCCTACCACCAGTTCGAACTCGCCGGTCTCGTTGTTTCGCATGTTCTAGGAATTTCCCGTGCCGGGCGTACCGCCATTCCCCACTCGCTCCAGCGCCCGCCCCAAAGAAGTTAGTATATCGAGTGGAAGCGGGAAAACGATGGTCGTATTCTTCTCCGCGCCGATCTCCACCAGCGTCTGCAGGTACCGCAACTGAAGCGCAGCCGGTTGTTTCTGGATCACCTCCGCCGCCATGGCCAGTTTCTCCGCCGCCGTGTACTCGCCTTCGGCGTGAATGATCTTGGCGCGCCGCTCGCGTTCCGCTTCCGCCTGCCGCGCCAGCACGCGAATCATCTGCTCCGACAGGTCCACCTGCTTGACCTCCACCATCGTCACCTTAACCCCCCAGGTCGAAGTGTGCTGGTCCAGAATCGATTGCAGCCTCACGTTGAGCTTCTCGCGCTGCCCCAACAATCCGTCCAGGTCCACTTCTCCCAGCACACTGCGCAGCGTGGTCTGCGCCAGTTGCGACGTGGCGTACTGAAAGTTCGTCACCTCGACCACCGCCAGCCGCGGATCGATCACCCGGAAATAAATCACCGCGTTCACCTTCACCGTGACGTTGTCGCGGGTCACCACATCCTGCGCCGGCACCTCCAGCGTGTCGATGCGCAGCGAGATCCGCACCATACGGTCCACCGGCGCGAAGACGAAGATCAACCCGGGCCCCTTCGGCTCGCTCAGCAGGCGTCCCAGCCGGAAGATCACCCCGCGTTCGTACTCGCGCAGAATCTTGATCGAGTTCAACAGCCAGATTCCAACGATGATCACGAAGATCAATAACACCGGACTCAGATCGGTCATGTACGTCTCCTTTATCCCGCGGGCTCTACCGTCAGCTTCAACCGGTCGATGGCCGTCACCTTCACGCGTGCCCCCGCGGCCACCGGGCGCACCGCTACCGCGTCCCAATACTCGCCGTGGACGAAGACCTTGCCCTCGGGCCCGAGGTCGGTCAACGCCTCGCCAATCTGCCCGATCATGCCCTCGCTCCCGGTCTCCACTTTATTGCGCCGCGCGCGCGCCGCGATGGTCAACAGGAACACCGTGATCGCCGAGAACGGCAGCGTCACCGCCAGTGCCGTGCTCCAGTGAATGCGCAATTCCGGCGCCGGGCTATCGATCAGCATCACCGCGCCCAACACCATCGCCACCGCGCCGCCCACACCCAGAACTCCGTGCGAGGTGAACTTCACCTCCAGCACGAAGAGCGTGCATGCCAGCGCGAGCAGCGCCGCCCCCAGCCAGTTGATCGGCAGAACCGAAATTGCCGACAGGCCCAGCAGCACCAGAATGCCGCCGAACACTCCCGGCGCGATCAGCCCCGGCGAGCTGAACTCCACGTAAATTCCCAACGCGCCGATGATCAGCAGCACCAGCGCGATGTTGGGGTCCGCGATGGCCGAGACGATCTTCTGGCGCAGCGTGAGCCGGTACTCCACAATCTCCCCGCCCGCCGTGTGCAGCGTGGTCACCGTGCCGTCAAACCGCGTTACCGTGCGTCCGTCCAGTTCCGCCAGCAGTTGCCGCTCGCCCGGCGCGATCAACTCCACCAGTTTTTGATCCAGCGCCTCGCGCTCCGTGAACGATTTGCTTTCGCGCACGGCCGTCTCCGCCAAAGCGCTGTTGCGCCCCCGTTTTCCGCAGATGCTGCGCAGGTACGCCGCCGCGTCGTTCTCCACCTTCTGCTTCATCACGGCATCCATCTCGGCGCCCATCAGGACCGGATGCGCCGCGCCGGTCGCCGTCCCCGGCGCCATGGCCGCCACGTCGCCGGCCTCCAGCAGAAAGAACCCCGCCGACGCCGCGCGCCCTCCGCTGGGCGCCACATAGGTCACCACCGGAACCGGTGAGGCGATCATCTTTTCGATGGTGGCGCGCATCGCGTCCATCAATCCGCCCGGTGTGTTCAGCCGTACCAGAACCAGCGATGCATGCTCGTTCCTGGCTTGTGCCAACGCACCCTCCACGATTTCAGCCGTGATGGGATGCACCATCCCGTCGACGTCCACCGCGATGATCTTCGGGACCGCACAAATGGCCTGTGCAGCCAGCGCCAGCGCCAATGTCAAACCTGCGCGTACTCGCACAATCAACCTCAATATACACCTATCGGGTCGGCTCGTCCGAAACCATCGCCGCGCTGCCTATGCGGCACACGCACCTCCACTCATTCCGGCCTCGCCTGTGGAAAAACTCAGCACCCGCAATCCAATCGATAGAAACTTTTGATGCAAATGTAATCACCGATCGACTAAAATAGAAGGATAAACATCCTATTGTCAGAAGGAAGGCAAATAACTATATGGCAAGAAAGCAAGCTTCGGAAAACAAAGTCGTACTGTCCTCATCACCCGCACCGGCCCGTCACAAGTCCGCAGCCCCAAAGCGTGTCGCCCGTTCCGTAGAAGTTTCCCCTGCGTCCGAACCGGAAGTACTGCCGGCGACGCCCGCCGCCCAATTGGCGACGCCCGCCGAATCTTTCCAGGACGCCGTGGCGAGCCTGGCGTACGCGTATTGGCAGGCCCGCGGTTGTCAAGGCGGCTCCCCCGAAGCAGACTGGCTCCGCGCCGAGCAGGAACTCTCCACCAAGTAAGTCCCCGCTTATCTGTACTTTCTCAGGACGGCCAGCAGCCGTCCCTGAATCTGCACATCCCTTGCAGGAACCAATATCGGTTTGATCGTTGCGTTGGCCGGTTGTAGACGGACCATGTCTCCCGCCTCGCGGTAGAAGCGTTTCAGCGTGGCTTCGCTGCCGGCCACCAGCGCCACCACGATATCGCCATCGCGCGCCTGCGCGACTCGC
>JADGNS010000178.1 GCA_017883355.1 Candidatus Solibacter sp. | reverse complement strand
GGAGCGGTGCTGGGAGCGCTCGACGGCGCGTCCGCGTGGTTCTACCCCGAGGTCCGCAACGTGATCGCGAGCATCATGGTGGGGTCGACGGTCAAGGGAATGTTGGTAGGGCTGCTCAGCGGGTGGTTTGCGCGGAAAGTGAATTCCACGCAGTGGGGGATCGTGGTGGGCTCCCTGTTGGGACTGGCGTTTGCCTTCGCGGTGGCGGCCATGCCGTCCGAGACCGGGCACCACTACCTGGAAATCATGGCGCCGGGCTTTGTGGTAGGCGCCATCATCGGGTTTCTGACGCAAAGGATGGGTACGCCCGCCCCTGAGAAACGTAGTAGTTAAGGAGGAGAATTATGCCGAGACCAGTTCATTTCGAGATACCCGCCGGGAACCCCGAGCGGGCCATCCAATTCTATTCGACCATCTTCGGATGGAAGTTCACCAAGTGGGCCGGACCCATGGATTACTGGTTGATTACCACCGGCGACGCCGCGGAGCCGGGAATCGATGGAGGCCTCCTGCCGCGCCGCGATCCCAATCAGCCCTGCGTGAACACCATCACCGTGGCCAACGTCGACGAATCGCTGCAAGCGATCGACCAGGGCGGCGGGGTCTGCGTGCTGCCCAAGATGGCAGTCCCCGGCGTAGGCTGGCTGGCCTACTGCAAGGATACCGAAGGCCATATCTTCGGCATCATGCAACCGGACACTGCGGCCGCGTAGTCACTTTGCTGGCGTTTCAGGCGGGGGCGGCGGGGCGGTGAGATCGATGGTCTCGATCAGGTGGCCATCAAGTGCGATCGCCTGCAAGTGGAACTTCCCGCCTTCGATGCGGATCTGCGTGTAGTGCTCCACTTTTTCCACTTTCAGGGTGACACCCGGGATGGGTTGATCCACCGCCGCCAGGGGGGCGCCGCCGCCCCCGGTCACGATGTAGTGCACGCCGTTCTTCAGATGGTGCTGATAATTGTGGTCGTGCCCGGCGAACACCGCGGTTACGTGCTGCTTTTCGAACATGGGCACCAGGGTGGGGGTCTCCTTACTCATGTGGCTGGGCACCTGGTTGGCGGTGAACGGGGGGTGGTGCATGACCACGAAGCGGAAATCGGCCTTCTGGTTTTGCGACAGGTCGTCCTCCAGCCAGCGGAGCTGGTCCTGCCAGAAGCGTTCCCGGATGGCTTTACCGGGAGAGAGGTTGTTGACGTCGCTGTTGAGCAGCGCGAAGTGGGCCGAGCCCCAATTGAAGGAATAGTAGGCGGTGTTGACGTCGAAGAAATCGTAGAAGCGGGCGTTGTTCCGCTCGTGGTTGCCCAGCACGGGGAAGAACACGGTCTTGCGGAGCATCTCGCGTTCGATGTCGAAAAACACCGGCCATTGGCTGGTATCGTAACCGTCCGTCACCAGGTCGCCGGTGTGAATCACAAAATCGGGGTCGGTCTTACTGATGGCCTGAATAATGCGGCGGTGCAGGTCGTCGCGCGTACGGGTGTCGCCGAAGACGACGAACTGGAAGTTGGCGCGTCCCGTGGGGGCTACTTTGAAGTGGCCGCGCCGATCTTTGACGGGGGCGGTGCCGGGAACCTCGTAGTAGACCGTTTCGCCGGCCTTCAAGCCGGTCATGGAGATTTTCTCGGAGCGCAGCACGGGAACCCGGCGCGCGGCTGCGCCTGCGTCAGGGCCGGTCCGCACGGCGCCGGTTTCCAGCACCCAGCCAATGGTGGCGCTGCGCGCGGCGGGGTTGACCACATAGGGGCCGCCGGCCAACTTGTCGGCCGCCTGTGCCGCTGCCAGGGCACAGAAGGCGAGGAGCACTCGAGAGGGTGTCATGAAACGCCATTCTAACCACATTCACCGGCCTGCTCTTGGGGGCGCGCCTGGAAGCGATCGGGGGACCGCCTGGCTCACCGGGTCAGGGCCTGCGCGCCAGTAGATAAAGGGTACCGGGCCGCATTCCGTGGTCGACGACCTGAAACCCAGCTTCCTGGAGGCGGCTGGTCCACCATTCCGGTCCGCGCGTGCCGGCGTGCAGGAGCAACGGGCCGAAGGTGAATTGGAGCCATGGATCTTTGGCGATCACCATCAACAGGAACTCGCCGCCCGGCTTTAATACCCGCGCCGCTTCGGCAAGGGACCGCTCCACGCCTGCGCGATTCAAGTGATCGACCGCGTAGGAGCTGACGATGGCATCGAAAGCGGCCGGCTCGAAAGGAAGCTGGCGCATGTCGCCGGCCTGGATGGTGGTGCGCTGTTCCACGCCGGCCGCCTTCAGGTTGGCCAGCAGTCTCTCCTGCGGGGTTGCGCCTCGTCCAAAGTGCTGCTCATACGAGTCGCCGAAGAGGTCCAGAGCCACCAGAGTCGTCTGCGGACGCGCTTCCAGCACCATGATTGACGATCTGCCGGTGCCGGCGCCCATGTCGAGTACTCGTCCACTGCCGGAACGAAGAAAGCTCTCGGTCGGCAAGGAAGCTCGCCCGTTGACGTCGAGCACAAAACGTGTGACGAAGAACGCGGCGGTGGACCAGAGGACGATGGCGCCCAAGAGCACCATCGGCGCCCTGGACCAATGGCGCGCAGACCCGAGCAGCCAAAGGGCGGCGGCGAAGGCGAACACGGTGAGGTGACCATAACTAAGCCACCATGGGTACCCGAAATCGAAGTGTCCGTTCATAGAACCTGGTTTGACCCATTGTATGCTACCCCCCTCACCTCCCCCGTCGGCACGGTCTGTTATAGTAATGTCTCCCATGTCTCAGCACTCCAAATTCCTCTTGGCCGATAGCCAGATTCCCTCCGTCTGGGTCAATGTCCTGCCGTCGTTGCCGGAACCCATGGCCCCGCCGCTTCATCCAGGCACACGCGCGCCGCTGACGCCGCAGGATCTCCTGCCGCTCTTTCCCATGGAATTGATCCAGCAGGAGTTCTCACCCCAGCCACTGATCGATATCCCGGGCGAGGTCATGGACATCTATCGCCTGTGGCGGGCCACGCCGCTGTATCGCGCGCGCCGCCTGGAGAAGTTGCTGGATACGCCGGCGCATATCTATTACAAGTACGAAGGCACCAGTCCGGCCGGCAGCCATAAGCCGAATACCGCCGTGCCGCAGGCGTACTACAACAAGCGCGCGGGCATCAAGCGCCTGGCCACCGAAACCGGGGCCGGCCAGTGGGGCAGCGCGCTGTCCCTGGCCTGCCAGCTTTTCGGGATGGAGTGCACCGTGTACATGGTGCGGTGCAGTTACGACCAGAAGCCATACCGCCGCATGATGATGCACGTCTGGGGCGCCGAAGTCTTTCCCAGCCCGAGCGAGCATACGCACGCGGGCCGCGGTGTGCTGGCCGCGACGCCCGATTCGCCGGGCAGCCTGGGGATCGCCATCAGCGAGGCCGTGGAGGATGCGGCCACCCACGACGACACCAATTACGCGCTGGGCAGCGTGCTGAATCACGTCATGCTGCACCAAACCGTGATCGGGCAGGAAGCCAAGCTCCAGATGGAGCAGGCGGGCGAGGAACCCGAGGTGCTGATCGGCTGCTTCGGCGGCGGCAGCAATTTCGCCGGGCTCGCCCTGCCCTACGTCCTGGACCGGTTGGCGGGGAAGGGCCCCCGAATCGTCGCCGTGGAGCCGTCCGCCTGTCCCAGCCTGACCAAGGGAACCTTCGCCTACGACTACGGCGACACCGCCAAACTGACGCCGCTGATCAAGATGTACACCCTGGGCCACGATTTTGTGCCGCCGGGAATTCACGCCGGCGGACTGCGCTATCACGGCGCGTCGCCGCTGCTCAGTCATCTGCTCAAACTCGGCCAGATCGAGGCCCGATCGGTCCGCCAACTGCCGGTGTTCGAAGCCGCGGTGGCTTTCGCGCGCTGCGAGGGCATTCTGCCGGCTCCGGAATCGGCGCACGCCATCCGCGCCGCGGTAGACGAAGCGCTGCTCGCCCGCGAGGAAGGGCGGCCGCGCGTCATCCTGTTCTGCCTCAGCGGGCACGGCCACTTCGACCTGGGTTCTTACGAGAGTTATCTCACGGGGAAATTGCAGGATTATGAGTACCCTGGGCAGGATGTGGCGCGGGCTCTGGCGGAGATTTAGGCACGACGAGGATTGGCCGGAAGAGGCGGAATCCGGCGAGTTGGAATCTGGCGGGATGTGGCTGCGCCCGGCGCTGCGTCTGGCCATCTTATTTGCCTTGCTGTTCGCTGGTGTGTTCTTTGCCTTCTGGTGGGCCGGGTCGGCGGTGCGCTTCAGCGCGGCACGGGCGGGGGATCGCTCGGTGCCGACGTGGCGGGTCTGGGGCACGGTGCGTGACGCCGCGACCCACCGGCCGATTCCCTGGGCCTTGGTGGAGGATGACCCCGCCGGCCAACCGCCATTTTTTCGAGCCGACGCCGACTATAACGGTATTTTTGAGCTAATGACGCTTGCCGAGCCCCACCGGGTCCGCGTTTCGGCGCCCGGATATCGCCCATTGTTGCTGGATATCGGGCGTGCCTGGTTTGTGTGGATGCCGCGCGGGGACGAAAAGAAAAACATAGAATTACTGCCCTTACATGCCTTTATACACCCCCAATTGGGGGGATGGCCCATCGAGACCGTAGGAAAATACGGCACCTAAATTCATCTCGAAAATGTCTTGCATACAACAATTTCGAATGTTAGACTCGTCATGGTTAGACTAGTACCGGCTGTAGTATCGACAGATCTGGATTGAAATGATCACCAGCGTATTTATTATCGGTATTTCAGTGGTTTTATTCGGATATTGGCTGCGGTATAGCTGCGTGATGTTGTTGCGAAGCGCGCAAGAAGGCGCCGAAAACGTCACGGCGGGCGACGAACGTTTCAACGTTCATGCGGTGCTGGAGCGTTTGCAGACCGAGGCCGACTTAGACCCCCTGGAGCGTGCTCTGGACCGCGACTATCACGTGGTCACCTACCTCATCGAGCACGCAGCCGGTCTGGAACTGGCATCGGTCGAGAACAAGCTCCTGGTGCTCGACTACCAACTGATGCGCCTCTGGTCTCACCTGACGCGAACCCTGGCGCCGCAACAATCGCGCAAGGCGCTGACTGAGATGGCAGCGGTGCTGGCTGTACTGGTAGACCAGATGGGCGAGCAGAGCCAGATCCAGATGGAAGCCTGAAGCGGCGCTTCATCGAATCTCTGAATTCGTCCAATTTCCCTCCCTTACCGATCCCGTGATTGCCCGTCTGCTGCTCTACAATGAAGAACGTGGGATCCGAAGCGACTCTTCAGAATGCTGTTGACCGGTTGAACGCCGTCCGCCGGGAAATCGCCAAGATTATCGTAGGCCAGGACGACGTCGTCGAAGGCGTGCTGATTTGTCTGCTCTCGGGCGGCCACGTGTTGCTGGAGGGCGTCCCGGGGCTCGGCAAAACCACCCTGCTGCGCACCCTGGCGCGCTGTCTCCAGCTCAAGTACTCGCGCATTCAGTTCACGCCCGATCTGATGCCCGCCGACATCGTGGGCAGCATGATCATGGAGAGCGACGAACGCGGCGGTAAGACGCTGCGCTTCCAGTACGGCCCCATCTTCGCCAACCTGGTGCTGGCCGACGAAATCAATCGCGCCACGCCCAAGACGCAATCCGCCCTGCTGGAGGCGATGCAGGAGCGTACCGTCACCTCTGGCACCACCACCCACGAACTGGAAGCGCCGTTTCTGGTGATGGCCACGCAGAATCCCATCGAAATGGAAGGCACGTATCCCCTGCCCGAGGCGCAGCTCGACCGCTTCCTGATGAAGATCCTGGTGACCTACCCGACCCGCGAGGAACTGAGCCGCATCGTGGAACGCACCATTGCGCGCGAAGAGGAAGTGCCGGTGCCGGTGATGGATCGCGACGAGATTCACCAGATCCGCCAGGTGTGCCGGCAGGTGCTGGTGGCTCCGCACGTGCGGGACTTCGCTATCCACCTGGTGATGGCCACCCAGAGCGACCACAAGGAATCGCACGAGATGGCGCGGAAATACGTCCGCTACGGCAGCTCGCCGCGCGGCGCGCAGGCCCTGGTGGAGTGCGGCCGGGTGCACGCATTGATGCGCGGGCGGTTCCACCTGTCGGTGGAAGACATCCTGCACGTGGCGGGCGCGGTGCTGCGCCACCGCATCATTCTGAACTTCGACGCCCATGCGGACGGGCAGACACCGGAAACCATTCTGCAGGCCATTCTCCAGGGAGTTAGCGCCCAGACTTCCGCGGCGTAGGTGACGTATGGCCTCCGCTCCGCTGCTTGACCGGGAGTTTCTTGAGAAGCTCGAACGCCTCACCATTCACTGGCAGAAGTCTTTCGCCGGACTGGTGGGCGGCCACAACCGGTCGCGTTTTCCGGGTTCCGGCCAGGAGTTCCTCGACCATCGCAACTTCCACCAGGGCGACGATCTGCGCGCCGTCAACTGGCGCGCTTATATGCGGCTGGAGAAGCTGTTCCTGAAGATGTTCTCTGTGGAGCCGCGCGTGCCGGTGCGCTTGCTGCTCGATACCAGCGCCTCCATGCTGGCGCACGGCGGACTCAAGTTCGATTACGCGCGGAAACTGGCGGGAGCGCTATGCTACGTGGGCCTGGTTCGGCTGGATACCATCGAAATCCAGGGCTTCGCCAATCGCTTGCGGCAGCGCGTGATCTCTACCGGCGGACGCCACCGCTTCTTTGGAGTGATGGACGGACTCTCCGCCCTCCAGGCCTCCGGCGCCACGGATTACCTGGCGAGTGTGAAGGAATTCATCGGGGCCTATTCGCAGCGCGGGCTGGTGATCGTCATCTCCGATTTCCTGGATGACCAGAGTTGCGAGAGAGCGCTGCAATATCTTACCGATTACGGGCACGAGCTGATGCTCCTGCAAATCTGGGCGGATGAAGACCGGGTGCCACCGTGGACCGGCGAACTGGAACTGCGCGACTCCGAAACCGGAGCCGGCATGAAACTGGATTTCGACGACGACGCGCGCCGGCGCTACACGCGCGCCTTCGACGAATACTCGGCCGGCTTACAGACCATGGCGATGCGCAGCCGCGGCCGCTACGCCGGAGTGGCCACCTCGCAATCCCTGGAAAGCGTCATCTTCGGAGACCTGATCCGCGTGCGAGGCATCGCATGAGAATGGCAGGGGACTATTCAACGCAGAGACGCAGAGAGCGCAGAGAGAAGCGCAGAGAAAACCAAGAAACTGTCTTCGGTCTTCTCTGCGCTTTCCTCTGTGTTCTCTGCGTCTCTGCGTTGAATCCGTCCTTACGTTGGTTCCCAAATCTGCCGTCTAAAGGAGAGTCCCCCTGTACTTCCTGAACCTCTCCTTCCTCCAATTCCTCACCGTCTTCGGCGCTATCTCCGCCATATCCGTGGCGCTCTACCTGCTCGACCGCTCGCGCCGAAAGCTGGTCGTCTCCACCCTGCGCTTCTGGATCGCGGCGGAACAACCCGCGGTGGCGGCGCGGCGGCGGCGCGTGCAGCAGCCCTGGTCGCTGCTTCTGCAACTGGTCAGCATGGCACTCCTGCTCCTGGCCATCGGCCAACTGCGCCTGGGCACGCCCGAGCAGGCGGGGCGCGATCACGTGATCGTCCTGGATACCTCGGCGTGGATGGCGGGGCGCGCCGGCAATCGCCCGCTGATGGACGTGGCGCGCGACCGGGCCCGGCAGTATCTCAAGGCCCTGCCGGTGCGCGACCGTGTGATGCTGGTGCGCGCCGACGGCATTGCCACGCCGGCCACCGCCTTCGAACTGGACCGCAAGAAAATCGAAGCAGCCATCACCGCTTCCGA
>JADGNS010000177.1 GCA_017883355.1 Candidatus Solibacter sp. | reverse complement strand
AATCACGGGCTGCTGACGGTGGGCAGAACGATCGACGAAGCGGTGTGGTGGTTCATCACGATGGAGCGCAGTTGCCAGGCGCAGTTGCTGGCGGAGGCCGCCGGCAAGCCGGTCAAGATCGCTCACGAACACGCCGTCACGACGCGCCATCAGGTGGGCAACGAATACGGGGGCTGGTTCCAGTTCCAACCTCTGTGGAACAAGATCGCGCGCGAAGAGCCGGATTTGTTCGAATAGGACGCGATGCAGGGGCGCCTTAGGGGACGATGAGGAGCGTGAGGAAGAGGAACGCGGGAGCGCCGCCGAGGCTGCAGGTAAATTTCTGGTAGCCGGCAGTGGGGCCGATGCGGATGTCAATCTGGTAGACGCGCTCGATAGTTCCGGGGGCGAGACCGGCATAGAGGATGTCGGCGTTGGAGCAGGTGAGCGGGCTGGTGGTGCGCGATAGCGGTTCGGCCGCGGGTGCCGCGGCGCCTTCGGGGACCTCGGGAGAGACCGGGCCAAAACCGATGGCGTACACGTGAATGATCTCACCACTGTTGATCGGTCCAACGTAGGTCTGGGTCCAATCCTGATGGAAGATTGCCCCGGCGACGGGAGCCGGGTCAGGGTTGATCGGCGCTTCGGTCTCAGGGAAATAGAACGGCGTGTGATCGCCGGGGACTTCGGCGAGCATGCGGATGGATCCGCCATCTGCTTGTACGTCCCAAGGGACGATGAAGCTCACGCTATTCGGTGTGAGTTGCGCCATCGGGACCTTGCGCTCGCCGATCCACATGGTGACGTCGCCGAGCCAGGCGTTGAGCGGGAGCGTGCCGTTGATAACGGAGTCCGACAGGCCGCTCCCGCCGAGAGTGGTGGTAAATCCCGGGATCACAGATCCTCCAAAGGGATTGAGGTACGGTGTGTGCCCGATGAGTTCGAGCTGCGATCCATCGTCCACGTTGACCTTGAGGAGTCGGCCGCGGCCGGTGACGGCGTAGACGATTTTGCCGTCGCCGGAAATCGTGGCCGCGGTGATCTTCGCGGCGTCGCTGGTAAGGGCGCGATCGAGGAGGGTGGCGGTATCGAGCACGTGCGCCTGTCCATCGCGGAGGAAGAGAAGGCGGCTCGCGTCGTCGCTCATCGCGAGGCCGCTCGGGGCCTGATCCGCCGCGATCAGGAGAGTCGATTGGAGTGTGCGTAGATCGATCAGGTTCAGGCCCTGCCGCCGGTAGAGGACCTTCGATCC
The DNA here is from genome assembly GCA_017883355.1 of Candidatus Solibacter sp. Classification (GTDB taxonomy): domain Bacteria; phylum Acidobacteriota; class Terriglobia; order Bryobacterales; family Bryobacteraceae; genus Solibacter. The sequence continues at coordinate 6,549 of JADGNS010000177.1, read as the reverse complement.
ACTGGCGTCAATGATCAGCGGCAGGCCGTCCGCGATGGGAAAAGGTGCCGGGTCCGCGCCGGGCTTTAAAACATAGCCGCGGTTCCTGCTGCTTCCATCGGTAATGGCGAGAATGGCGGTGCCGTCGTTGGCGATGACGCGCCCGCCGTTGTAGGGCAGTTGGAGGTATTCCGGAAACAGAGGCGCGGTGAAACTGGCCACAGTCAGATCGACGGGTGTTTGTGCGCCGGTCTGAAGGTCGAGGAAAGAGATGCGGAAGCCATCGAACTGGCGCGCGGTGGCGGCGAGGAAGACGATTGCGTAGCGGCCACCCGTGCTGAGCCGGGCGACGCCGGGCAGCTCGGTTTCTCCCGAGGCGGTCACGATCTGCGTCATGAACGTGTTGGCCGGGTACGAGCAGATGCCGCCCGCGCGGGCGTTGTAGGAGAGCGCCACGACACCCGCTGAAGTCTCGGCGCCGAGGTAGTTGGCGAAACCGCTGACCGGACAGTAAGGGGTGTCGGCAGAAGGCGGGCCGGAGGGCTCGCGCGCGCGAAAGAGACTTACGCCCTCTTGCGTGGCTGCGTAGATCTTGCCGTTGAGGGGCTGGCCCAAACTCTTGAGGCGAAGCGTGGAGGCGAAGTAGAGTGATGAGCCGTCGGAGGTCGACGACAGCCCGGAGAACTGGCCGGAAAGGCCCGATGCGAGTACGGCCGCGAGAAGTGCGATGCGCAGAATCCGTGCCACGGATGGACCGTCGTGGGAAGGGACAGGGCGGATCGTGAAGAAGTCCGGGCGTCGCTCGGATGAACAAGCCGGAGGCTTATCGCACTGGTGCGACGAACAATCGGCGAATCGCACCGGGATCGTGCGTCTGCTTGAGTTGGTGGTAGCGGGGTGCGGCGGCATCTTGAGCGCTTAATTTCCGGTAGGTCTCTCCACGCGATCGATTACGAAGACCTCAACAGGACCCTTAGACACTTCGAGTTTCAGGCCGAGTTGTTCCTGGAGGGCAGTGCGTATGGATGGTCTGGGAGCGGGGTCCGCGAGCTGGCCGGAATCGCCTGGACCTACGGGGTCTGGGAGTCCCGCGAGAGCATCGTCAATGGCGAACTCCAGATGAAGAGCGAATCTTCCAGTGAATCCGGTTCTATCGATTACCTCGCGGCCCACGATCATGGAGAGTTGCCTGGCGAACGCCGGCATGGACACGCTGATCCCCAGCATATTCAGCCCTGTGCCGGCCTTTACTACGCCGGGGCCACAGGGAGGAGCCGGGCGCGGCTGGCCGGGCTCCGGCAAGGTTGTCAGAATCTCGGCGCAAGGGCCTCCCTGCGGCGCCGGCAATTTGCGACCACCCTTCACCGCTTGCAGCTCGTAGACAGGGAGATCTCTTGTCTCCCGGTGCAGCGCCAGCTTGAACCGGTCGGCCAGCAGCGTTTGCAGCATCAGCCACATTTGCTTCTGGTCGGTGTTGCCCTCCGGTTTGGCCTCGATATCGTAGCCATCGGTGCCGATCCAGGAGGGACCGCCTACTACTTGAAAACCCTGGACCGAGTACGCCCGTTGGATGAGCAGCGTCAATGGCGCATTACCCGCGATCAACCGGCCGCCGGGCCGAAAGCCGACTCCCATGGGAACCGCCATCGAGAGCGGGACGTTAGACGGGTTACGTTTGACGGATGCGACGGCGAATCGCGGCGGATCGGCGGATTGGCCGAACAATCCATAGGCCGCAGCCACTAGCAGACCCGCGACGGTGATCACGCCCGGCCCCCCAGCGGCCTTGCGAAGGGGTCGGCACCGTGGTGGAACGGGACACGGCGGATCGTAGTTTTCCATTGGGACACCTTATTTCACCTTATCACCCGGCCGGCTTGCCAAACGCTGCACTACTTGCGTTCGACGCACTTGGCGTAAAGGTCCGGGAACATCGCATCGGGGTCATAAGTCGCCTTGAGTTGGTCGTAGCGGACCTTATCGTAGATACTCCAGAATGTTTCCCTATCGTAGTAAGACGCGGAGTACAATCCCTTCGCGCCTCCGAGTTCCTGGATCTTACGCTCGATCAGCCGGTTGTAATACCCGCTCTCGCGCGTGGTGGGGACCATGTCCCAGAATCCAAAGTTGACATAGAGCTGGTTCGGAATCAGCGGGCACAGATCGTAGGTGCGGAGCGAAGTCTTGAACGGACACACCCATACGGGCGAGATCGCGATCTCCCTGAGCAGGAAGTCGCAGAATTCGGCGGCCCGTGCGATAGGGACGTCGACATCCTGAATCACGCTCTCGAGCCCCGGGGAAGCCGGCAGCAGCTTCTGGGAAAGGCGCATCACGCGTTGATAGGTGCGCGAGTTCAGCGCCGGCCTGGCGAAAAGGCGGAGGGCCGCATTCTGCACGCCAAAGTGCTTCGAACACCAGAACCAGTCGGTATCCCAGCGCCAGATGTAGCCTTTTGCGGTGAGCCAATCGTGCTGCTTGCGCTGGATGGAGCGGTAGTAGATGTCCATGTAGGTGTAATCGCTCACCTCTGGCGCGCCGCCGGCGAACACCGCCTGCGTGATATACATCTCGTCGCTGCCGAAAATCGTCGCGTCCACAAAATGGGCGGAAGCCTGGTCGCAGACCCGGGCCAGGTGGGCAAAAAAACTGTCCGGCGCCGCGAACCGGGTGTGCGTGACATAGACGTACGGAGAGGCGGGGACCAGCCGGACGGTGAGACGCAGGACGTAGCCGAGAGTGCCGTAAGAGTTGGGGAATCCGAAGAACAGGTCCGGATTCTGGCACGCCGAGCACCGCACGATGGCGCCATTTCCGGTCAGGATCTCCATGGCTTCCACGGTCTCGTGCACCAGTCCGTACTTAAAGGACGATGACTCGATGCCCAGACCGCTTACCGCGCCGCCAGTCGTGATGGTCTTCAACTGCGGCACCACCGCCGGAAGCAAACCATAGCGCAGCGTCTCCTCGACCAGCGCTTCGTAGGTGATCATGCCCTCGACGTCGGCGGTCATGCGCTCCGCGTCGATGCGCAGCACGTGGTTGAAAGCGCGCACGTCCAGCCTGTGCCGCGGGGCAGGCTGGCGGTGGCGGAACAAGTTGGAGGTGGTCTTCCGCAGGCCGGCGGGAAGGCCACTCGCGCGGGCTGCCTGAAGCCCGGAGGCCAGCGCGGCGGACCTTGCCCGGTACGAGGTTTCGCACTCCGCGATTGCGTCCATGGAAACCGTAGCTACCTCACGGGCGTGTACGCCGGGATATCGCCCTTCGACAGGACAAGCTGCCAGAGTTGCAGCTTGCGCGCCCGAAATCCGCCGGCGCATCCCAGCAGGTAGTACTTCCACATGCGATAAAATCGCTCGCCGTACTTTGCCTGGAGCGTCGGCCAGGCGCGCTCGAAATTGCCCCACCAGGCCATCAGCGTCTTGTCGTAGTCCGGACCGAAATTGTGCCAGTCCTCCGCCACCCAGCGCCCTTCCATGGCCTTGCCCAGTTGCGATACCGACGGGGTCATCCCGTTGGGGAAGATGTACTTGTCGATCCAGGCATCGGTGCAGGTGTAAGATTCGTTGCCGCCAATAGTGTGCAGCAGGAACAATCCGCCGGGGCTCAACAGCCGGTGCGCCAGTTCCAGGAACCCGCGGTAGTTCTTCTCACCGATATGCTCGCAGAGTCCCACCGAAACCACCCGGTCGAAAGTCCCGGGTTCGCGCGCCGCCTCCCGGTAGTCCTTCTGCTCGATCCGCACGGGCAGACCCTGGCACCATTGGCGCGCATAGGCCACCTGCGACGCCGAGATGTTGTACATCGCGACGCGGCAGCCGTACTCGGCTGCCATAAACTGAGCCAGCCCCCCAAAGCCGCCCCCCAGTTCGAGAACCGTCATCCCCGGCTGGAGCTGGATCTTGCGGCAAATCAGGCGGAGCTTATTCTCCTGAGCCTGGTCCAGACTGCTGGCGTCCTTCCAGTAGGCGCAGGTGTACTGCATGCGAAGGTCCAGCATCGCCTGGTAGACGTCATTCCCCAGATCGTAGTGAACGTGCGCGACCTCCGCCGCCCGCGATCTCCGTTGGCGGTTGAAGATGCGGCCTTTCAGAGCGAGCCAGAGCACTTCCCACCCGCCGACCAGTGCGGGCAGGTTGGCGCGGTGGACCCTGGTACACAGCTCGTCCAGTGCCTCGGCATCCCACCAGCCATCCATATAGGATTCGCCGGCCGCCAGGTCGCCGCCCGCCAGCAGCCTGGCGTAGAAGCGCTCGTCGTGGACCTGAAGATCCCAAGGCTGGCGCCCGCCGATCTCGATGCCGGCGAGAGAGAAAACCTCGGCCACCTTCCGGGCCGCGGCGGTGGAGCCGCGGCGAACAATAGAGAGTGCGGGGGAAGCGGAAATAGGCGGACTCGCCGATGGCTGCTCCGCCGGGCCGCGGTACAGGCTGCTTCGAGGGGAACTCATGCTTCGATCCTCCCGGTCCGTCGCACCAATCATACTGCGACGGCAGCGTGCTTACAAGGCCCAACGCGCGCCAACGCTAATCGAGCATCTCGGGCACCAGCTCGATGTTCTTCTCGCCCGCCGCTTTGCGTTCGGCATACTTCCTGACCCAGGCTTCCCAGCTACGTCCGTCCGCCATGTCGCGTCCCGTAAAGGAAAGCTGGACTACATCGGCATACCGGACGGTGATCTTCCGGCCGGCCTTGGTCATGATGCGCATCGTCGCAGCAGCCAGATCGCGATCGAAGATGTAGCCCTCGATGGATTCGCCGCCCTGGAGCGTAATGGTGACGTCGCCGCGGTAATCGAACGCCTGCTCCAGCCCCGCTGCCAACTGGTCCGCGGCCGCGATCTCGGCGCCTTTCCAAGTGGCCCGGGGAGCGATGGCATCGATCTGTACCAGAGCTGCCTGCGGCTTTTCCGCCTGGATCTGGTGCAGTGCGCCGGCGTCGCGATATTGCGAGAACAGCATGGCGCGAACCGTGGCGAAAACGCCCTGGAAGGAGAAAGTATAATCCACCGCCGATGCCTCGTAGCCGGAGTGCAGCATGCAGTTGGCGCACTTGGCATTGCCGGATTCATAGCCGTACTTGCGCCAGTCGGTGGAATCCAGCAGTTCCTGAAACGTGTCCGTATAGCCGTCCTGGAGAAGATAGCAGGGCTTCTGCCAACCGAAAATGCCGTAAGCGGGCATACCCCAGGGCGTGCACTGCAGGTTGCGCTTCCCCATGAGGAATTCCAGGAACAGCGGGGACATGTTGAATCGCCAGCGCGCGTCGCGGTTGGAGAGAATCTTGCGGAACATCGACTGATTGCCCTCGCGTCCCGTGAAGTGCTGCTGGTCTGGCGCCTTGTCGTAGGAGTAGCCCGGGGAGATCATCATGCCTTCCACGCCGGCGTCCATCATCTCGCTGAAAAAGGCGCGGACGGATTGGCTATCGACGCCTTCGAAGACGGTGGTATTGGTGGTCACGCGGAAGCCTGCTCTAACCGCCTCGCGAATCGCTTCGAGGGCGATCTCATACCCGCCTTCCTTGCATACGGATAAATCGTGATGTTCCTTCTCGCCATCCATGTGGACCGAAAAGGTGAGATACTTGCTCGGCGTAAAAAGGTGGAGCTTCTCCTTGAGCAGCAGCGCGTTGGTGCACAGGTAGACGTACTTCTTGCGGGCCACCAGGCCGCGGACGATCTCGTCGATGCGCGGGTGCATGAGCGGTTCCCCACCCGGGATGGCGACTGTCGGCACGCCGCACTCTTCGACGGCGTGGAAGCACTCTTCGGGCGTGAGCTCGCGCTTCAGAATATGCCCGGGATACTGGATCTTCCCGCAGCCGGCGCACGCCAGGTTGCAGCGATAGAGCGGCTCCAGCATGAGCACGAGCGGATAGCGCTTGCGGCCCTTCAGCTTCTGCTTGAGGACATAACTCGCGACGGTCCACATCTGCGACGCGGGAACGGGCATATCTCCTATAATACAAAATGAAAGGATGCGAATGCGAATCGCATTCGCGTTTGACCCGCGCGATGACACCGTCCGGCAGCCGAAGGTCGCCCCTGCAGGCGCGCAGCAACAAAACCGTGGAGGAGATTCTCGACGCGGCGTCCGGGTTGCTCGGGCGCGTGCCCTTCGAAGAGATCACCACCAGCCGCATCGCCGGGCAGGCGGGAATTTCCGTGGGCGCGCTCTACCGGTTCTACTCGGACAGGCAGGAAATCTTCGATGCCATCGCGGTGCGCGAACTGGATGCATTTCGGGCCGGGATCGAGCGCGCGTTCAGTGCCCGCCAGTTGATTTTCTCGCCGCGAAAATCGCTGGGACGCGTTCTCGACGCCTACGTGGATTTCCTCCAGACCCGGCCGCACTTCCGCGAATTGGCGCTGGGCAACCACATCAGCGAATGGACGCGGGAGAGCCAGTCGGATCCCCAGACCGGGCCGGGCGGGATCCTGGGCGATCTGCTGGTCCGTAAGTGCGGCTGGAAGCCGGGCAAGAAACTGCAACTGCGCATCCGCATCGCCTCGGAGGCCGGCGACCGGGTGATTGCCTTCGCCTACAAGCAGGAGTCGGTGGAGGCGCG
>JADGNS010000176.1 GCA_017883355.1 Candidatus Solibacter sp. | reverse complement strand
TTGCGCACGAAAATCCGCTGGAACCGCGGCGTATCGGGCCAGGGATTGTACTGGCCCTGAACGCCGCGGTTGGCCACCTTCGTGTCCATCCCGGCGCCGGAGATATTCTTGCCGATCTCGTCCATGATCAGGATGTCGAGATCCATCGGGATGGTGGCCATCCAACCCTTGACCAGCGCCAGGTTCTCCTCCTCGCGCGCTTCCATGACTTGCACCGGCACGGCATCGATCTTGGCGGTGTTGTGGTAGGCGTCTTCCAGAATCGCCAGGCCGCCCAGAATCTTGCCCGATTTCAATACCTGCCGGCCCACGCTGCGGATCACGTGTTCCAGGCCCACATGGTAGGCATAACTGTGATAGCGCTGCGCGCCGGCGAATTTCCCCAGCCCGATAGCCATCATCTTGAACAGGCCGCTCTCGATCTTCCCGGCAAAATCGGTGTGCCACTTGACCCGGCCCACCAGCATCACGCCATCGGAATCGTACGCCACCTTGTCCATGAAGGCTTCGATGCCGTCGGAGGTCTTGCCGAGCGAGACCACTTCCAACTGGCTGATCAGCGGGCAGCCCATGGTGGCCTCGGTGATCCCGTAGCTCCTCAGCACCTCGGCCTGGCCGGCCGCATTGGCGGCGCCGTGACTGCCCATGGCCGGGAAGATCAGCGGCTGCATGCCCTGTTCCTTCCAGTACTGCACCACGTTGTACACGATGGTGGCAATGTTGTGGATGCCTCGGCTACCCACGCCGATGGCGACCCGCGAACCGGGCTTCAAGCGCCCGGCGAAACCGCTTGTGGCGAGTTGAGCGCGCACGGTGGCGGCGACGTCGGCGATCTTGCGATCTGGAAACTTCTGGCGAACTACTAGCAGGCGGGGGAATTGCATGATTGCTTTATTTTAACAGTACCCGCAGAACCGGGGACAGACAGCAGAACCGGGCAGAACCGGGGACAGACAGCGAATTTCCGGCAAACGGCGCCGGAAATTCATGTCTGTCCCCTAAAGGCCTTCTTCCATAACTCGTCCACGCGCCGCTTGACGTCGGCATTCATCGCGATCACGCCCGGCCACGGCCGCGTGAACCCCTCGCCGGGCCACTTGCGGGTGGCGTCGATGCCCATCTTCGAACCGTAGTTCACCAGGCGGCTGGAGTGGTCCAGCGAATCCACCGGGCCCATCACGAACTGTATGTCGCGCTCCGGGTCGATGTTGTTCAGCGCCTTCCACGCCACCTCGCTATAGTTCTGCACGTCCACGTCTTCATCCACCACCACGATCACCTTGGAGAACATCGCCTGCCCGGTTCCCCAGATGGAGTGCATCACCTTGCGCGCGTGCCCCGGATAGCTCTTGCGCATGGAGACCAGGATCAGATTGTGAAATACGCCCTCGGGCGGCATGGCGATATCGCGCACCTCGGGCAGTTGCATGCGCATCAGCGGCAGGAAGATGCGCTCGATCGCCTTGCCCATGTAGTAGTCTTCCATGGGCGGCGGGCCGACGATGGTCGTGGCGTAGATCGGCTCCTTGCGCTGGGTCACGCAGGTCACGTGAAACACCGGGTATTCGTCGGCCAGCGAGTAGAAGCCGGTGTGATCGCCGAACGGTCCCTCGGTGCGCAACTCGCCCAGTTCCACATAGCCTTCCAGCACGATTTCGGCCTGCGCCGGCACCTCCAGATCGCAGGTCTGGCATTTCACCATTTCCACCGGACTCTGCCGCAGGAAGCCGGAGATCATCATCTCGTCGAGGTCGGGCGGCAGCGGCAGAATCGCCGAATACATGGTGGCCGGGTCGGCGCCGATGGCCACCGCGACGTCCATGCGCTTCCGCCCCTGCTGCTGCATCCGGCGATAGTGTTCGGCGCCCTGTTTGTGGGTCTGCCAGTGCATGCCGGCGGTGCGCTCATCGTACACCTGCATGCGATACATGCCGCAGTTGCGCTTGCCCGTGTCGGGATTGCGCGAGAACACCAGGGGCAGCGTGATGAAGCGTCCGCCGTCGTCGGGCCAGCATTGCAGCACCGGATAATCGAGCAGCGAGAACCCGTCGGTGCGCACCACTTCCTGGCAGGGTCCCTTGGACACGATCTTGGGGAAGAACGCGCCCATTTCGGCGAGCTTGGGCAACATCTTCAGCTTGCCGATGATCCCCTCGGGCATGCGCATTTCCAGGAACTCCACGATGCGCTGCGCCACCTCCTCCACCGAGTTCACTTCGAGAGCGATCTCCATCTTGCGCATCGACGCGAAGGCGTTCACCAGCACCGGGATCTTGAAGCCCGTAGGCCGCTCGAAGAGCAGCGCCGGACCACCCTGTTTCACCGCGCGGTCGGCAAATTCGGTGATCTCCAGGCGCGGATCCACTTCGAAGGGAATGCGCTTCAGTTCGTGATTCTGTTCCAGCGCGCGCACAAACTCGCGCAGATCCTGATAGGCCATAAGTTATGAGTATGGTAGCAAGCGGTTCAGGCGTGGTGCCGCTGCTGTACAATTGCCTTGTGCGGCGGAGGACGCCGCCGGACGTAGGACAAAATGGATCTGAAGATTTTGCAGGACATCCCCCCGTGGGAGTGGCCCCGAGGCATCGGGAATAAGTTTCTCACGATACTCCGCGATCGCCAGGCCGACGCTGCCGACCGTCTTCTTGCCGCGGATTTCGCGGGCGAGCTTGTCGTGATGAGCGACCCGCTGGCCGATGCACTGCTGTTCATCGTGGGCAGTGCCGCCGAACCGGAGGAACTGCGCGCCAAAGCGGCAATATCGTTGGGGCCGGTTCTCGAGCAGGCGGACATCGACGAATTCGACGACCCCGAGAGCGTGCCGATCAGCGAAAAGACATTCCGCAAGATCAAGCAGGCTTTGCGCAAGGTCTATCTCGATTCCAGCCTCCCCAAACTATTGCGGAGGCGCATTCTGGAGGCAGCCGTGCGCGCCCAGGAGGAGTGGCAGACCAACGCGATCCGTAGCGCCTATGCGAGCGGCGACCAGGAGTGGAAGTTGACCGCGGTCTTCTGCATGAATTATGTGCGCGGTTTCGACCAGCAGATTCTGGAGTCGTTGGAAAGCGCGGATCCGGAAATTCACTACGAGGCAGTTCGCGCGGCCGGCACGTGGGAGGTGGATGCGGCCTGGCCCCACGTTTCCGCACTGGCTGCGGCGGCGGACACCGACAAGGATCTGCGACTCGCCGCCATCGAAGCGTTGTCCACCATCCGTGCGAGCGAGTCGATCGCGATCCTCGCGGAACTGGCCGACGACGACGACGAGGAGATCGCCGAAGCGGCCGACGAAGCGCTCAGCATGGCTCAGGGATTCTTGGAGTCCGGCGAGGACGAGGACGACGACGAGGACGACGAACTTGACGATGAGGAATTCGACGACGACGATGACGATGACGAGGGCCACGAGACGGTTCACTAAGCACTTCTCTTCGGAATCTTGTTACCCTGAGTTTCATACCGCAACATCCTGAGGAGAATGCATGTTTAACCGAGTGGCCTTTGTTACGGGCGCCAGCCGTGGAATCGGCCGTGCCATCGCGCTGACCTTATGCCGGGCGAATTTCGATATCGTGGTGGCCTCACCCGAAATCGAGCGCAACGAACAAGTGGCCGAAGAGATCCGCGCCTGCAGCGGGGAGGCGATGACGCTGAATCTCGACGTGACTTCGCCCGAGAGCGTCAAGGAAGCATTTGCCAAAACGCTGAAGGATAAGACCCGCATCGACGTACTGGTGAACAATGCCGGCATCACCCGCGATGGCCTGGCCATGCGCATGAAGCCGGCCGATTGGGATCTGGTGCTCAACATCAATCTGAACGGCGCGTTCCGTTGCATCCAACAGGTGCTGCCCACCATGATGCGCAGCCGCTGGGGACGGATCGTGAATATCGCTTCCGTGGTGGGGCAGGCGGGCGCGGCGGGCCAGGCCAACTACGCCGCCTCCAAGGGCGGCATGATCGCGATGACCAAGGCGCTGGCCCAGGAGATCGGCAGCCGCGGCATTACGGTGAACGCCGTCGCCCCCGGGTATATCGAAACCGACATGACGCGGGTCCTGCCCGAGGAAGTGAAGGCCAAGATTCTCGCTTCGGTTCCGCTGGGCCGCATCGGCCAACCCGAGGACATTGCCAACGCCGTGAAGTTCCTGGCCAGCGAGGAGTCGGGCTACATCACCGGCCACGTGCTCGCCGTCAACGGCGGCATGTATATGTAGGAGATGTTTTTTCAACGCAGAGGCGCAGAGAACGCAGAGGAAGACGCAGAGAAAGGCAAGAACCAGTTTTAGGTTTTCTCTGCGCTTATCTCTGCGCTCTCTGCGCCTCTGCGTTGAATGGACCTTTCCCAACAACTCGTAAATATCGCTAAAGGCACACGAAGGCACGGTGTTGGTAGTGCGATAAGCTGCGAGGGCGCGCTGTAGAAAGCCGGCGGCGCCACGGTCCGGTTCTCTTAGTAAGCGAACCGTCTGGTTCCTAAACCACGTTAAGCGGCCACGCTTCCGTGCTGACGCCGCCGCACTCCACCCGGCACGCCCGCGGGCCTTTGGCGATATCTCCCAGGAGAACGGCCGGCATCGCGGCGTTGATCTGGCACATCCCTTCGGGGTCTGGTTCGCCAACGTATTGCACACGGAGCTTCGTCTCGCCCAGGTACACGCCAACGTTCGAGCGGTCGCAATTCTCCGGCAGGCCGGTCACCCAGCAACTGATGAATCCGCCGTCTGAGGCTTTGACCTCGAGAGCGTTCCAATTGGTTCCATCGCAGGCGCCCTTGAGGACGAGCCGCTCCGTGCGCAACGGCAGGTCCACGGCAATGCGCAGCGTCGTGTTGCCGAAGGCGCTATCCGCAAAGCGCAGGCGGACCGGACTCCATCCGCTGCGCAGGCCCGGCGGCAGGCGGAAGTTCGCCATCCAGGCACCCTTTTCTTCGTCGGGCTTCACATAGAGCGCCGGAACACCGAAGTCGCCCACTTCCAGGCGCAGTTGGCCGCGCGTGACGGTGGGCTGGGTGGTGCGGAACCAGCAACTGATGTATTCCTCTTTGCGGGTGGAGAAATTGACACCGAAGGTGCGGGTATTGGCCACCGCCAGCAACTCGGGCGGCGGGCTCGCCGCCTCCGGAGGAATGGGTTCCCATTTGCGATGGCACGCGACGCCGGCGTGGAGGCCGGTGGTGTGCAGGAACTCCACCCTGGCAAACCCGGCGGCCCGGCACATCGCCATCAGGCAACTTACGCTGGGGCCGATCCAGTTGTCCAACTGGTTGCCCAATTCGTCGGTCTCGTAGAACTCCATGGTGGGGACTTCGTCCTGGTGATCCTGCCATGTGAGGGGATCGATCACGAACGACTCCACAATCGCCGTGTCCGTGGTGAGCGCGCAAACGATTTCCAGGGCTAAGAGCGGATGCTTGAGATGGTAGAGGATGCCCAGGCAGAAGACGAAGTCGAACACGCCCAAGGCGGCTTCGGGCAACTCGTAGAAGTCCAGAATCCGGTAGCTGACGGGCGATGCCAGCTTCTTCTGGATTTCGAGAAAATTGGCGACTTCCACGCAATCGATGGCCGTCACCGAGGCGCCGTGGCGTTCCGCCTCGAAGCTGAACCACCCGTCCCAGGCGCCGATGTCGAGCACCCGCTTGCCGGTCAGGTCCGCGGGAAGCGGAAATCGCGCGTACCGCTCCCGCAGCCACTTGAGCTGGCAGAAGCCGTCGATCCGGGTTCCGTCGGGCAGTTCGAAACTGTGATACCAGCCCATGTCGGCAAGTTCCTGGCTGAAGTCCTTGCCTCTGCGGGGTTCATGCATATGCTCGATTATCTCAGGCGCGGCAGCCGATTATACTGGAGGTCACCCCAATGAACACTCCTTTTCAGATCGTAGTCTGTGGCAGTTTTGTCCCGGACCCGTTGCAGACCCTGGAGCCGGTCACCGGTCCGGCGGGTCCATCCCTCAAGAATGAAATGATGCTGCCGGCGGTACTGGACCCGTGGGCCGGGCACGCGTTGTTTGAAGCGGCGAACCTGGCGCAGAAGACACCGGGGAGCAAGGTGTGGCTGGTGAGTCTGGGCGCCAAGGCCAAGCTCCAGCAGGTGATGATGACGGTGGCGCAGAAAGTGCCGTTCGAGCTGGTGGCGCTGGACGGGCCGGCGTCGGGCTTCGGCGATTCCTTCGAGACGGCGGCGGCGCTGGCGGCGGCGATCGAGGGGATCGCGGGGCTGGATCGCGGCAGGCTGCTGTTGTTCGGCGGATGGGAATCGGCGTCGCGCGGCGCCGGGAGCACGATGCAGATGGTGGCGGAGCGGTTGGGCATCACGGAGCAGTTCCAGGGAGTGGACCAGATCGCGGTGCGCGACGACGGCAGCTTCGAAGTGCTGGAGCGGGTGGAAGGCGGGCGGCACCAGGTATCGGTGTGCACGGCGCCTCCGGCGCTGCTCGGATGGGCGACGGGCAACTTGCCGGAGCCGCGCAACAATCCGCAAGTGGGCATGGCCAACATGCGGACCGTGATGCCGGCGCTGCAACGCGCCAAAGCGGCGCCGGTGGGGAACGCGGGGCTGGCGTTCAGCTCTGTGACGCTGCCCAAACAGCAGCGCCAGACACGCATCGTCAAGGATATGCCGGCCGAAGAGATCGCGCGCGAAATCGTCGCATGGATGGGGGAGGAATAACGTGGACAACATTCTCTTGCTGGCGCATACGGAAGGCGATGGATCGCTGGGCAAGGCGGGGCTGGAAGCTCTGGCCACGGCGGTGGGGCTGGGCGGGGCGTTGACCGTCGGACTGGTGGGTGCGGCGACCGATGCGGCGGCCGGCCAGATCGCCGGCTGCGGCGCGGCGCGTTTCCTCGCCGTGACCGGCGAAGCATTCGCGCAACCGCGCTACGCCACCGATGCGGCCGCCGCCGAAGCCCTCTGCCGGGCGGCGGACTGCCCGATCGTGATCGCGGCGGGCACCTCGCGGTGGGCGCGCGCCCTGCCCGGCGTGGCCTACCGCCTGGGCGGGCGGGTGGACACCCACGCTACCAGTCTGGCGCTCGCCGGTGGCGCTCCGGCGGTGACGCGCTGGTTCTACCGGCAGCGTATGGAAGCTGTGCTTTCGCGCACCCAGCGTCCCTGGGTCGTGCTGCTCGATCCCGGTTGCGTGGCCCCGTGGAGCGGGACGGCGGGAACGGCTACGGTGGAGGCGGTGAGCGTCGCGGCGCCGGCGACCCGGACCACGGTCACGGGCTACCAGTCGCCGAAGACCGACGAGCAGACCATCCGGCCCGATGCCAAGGTGCTCCTGGTGGCCGGCGCGGGGTGGACCAAGAAGCAGGGCGATGGCGCGGTCCACGCGGTGGAAGCGGAGCAGTTGATCCTCGGGTTCCTGCGCAAGGCGCAGGCCTCGCTGGGCGGCAGCAAGAGCGTGGTGGACCTGAGCGGTGAGGGCGAAGCCGTGCTGCACTGCATGACGCACATGAACCAGGTGGGCCAGACCGGCTCGACGCCGCGGCACGCCAAAGGGCTGTCCACCTGTTGCCACGGCGAGGAACCGCACGTGGTGGGCTGGCGCTTCGTCAATCAACGGCGGGCGATCAACCTCGACGCCGGGTGCGGTTGGGCGCGCGGCAAAGCCGACGTCCTGTATGTGGCGGACGCCTTCGAAGTGATGCGGCGCGTGAACGCGCTTCTGGGGGCATGAAGGGCGCACCATATAGCGGCAGGCGGCTATCCGCTTGACTCAAGCCGGTGCAGTTGGCAACACTCGGTGGGGCGGGCACTCTCGCCCGCGCGGAGGCCCCTGCCTCCGCTTCCGGCAGCGGGACGCGGGCGACCCGGTCCAGAGGGCACC
>JADGNS010000175.1 GCA_017883355.1 Candidatus Solibacter sp. | reverse complement strand
ATCACGGATTCAAGATCGCGGCGCAGTTTGCCAGGGAGCGATACAGCGATTTCGCAACGTGGTGCGTGGAGGTGGGTTAAGTCGCTGTGGGAGCGCGACTTTTGCGTGAAGTCCGATGGAGCGCATTTTGGCGCTCGCTTTTTGGGCACTTTGGGCAAGGAGAATCCCTAACAGGAAGGCATCGCCAGAATATTTTGGAATGGAGAAAAGGGAGGACCTCGGGTTCCCGCGAGAGCCCCAATCCATCGGAACAGGATGAAGAAGACGACGGCCTGAGGCTCGCCATCGGAGATCAACTGGTATCGGAGCCGAGGGTGAGAAAGCCGTAGGCAAGTTGCCGCGCCATATCGCAAAAACCTGGGGGAACGCCGCGGCAATGGCTGCGGACCTGACGGTAGTAGAAGACCATCGTCAACGTGTAGGCAAGGACCCGGATCATGGTCAACACGATGAGGGCGCAGTCTTGATGGGCGGAGGGCTGCTTCAGGTGACAATCCGTGGTGATGGTCTGAAAGGCTTGCGCGTCGATCGTCCAGCGACTGCGTCCGAGTTGATGGATGAAATAAGGCGGAATGGCGCCGAGATCCACGTTAGACGCATAGAAGTTTGTGCTGACTATGGGAGCGGGTAGTTTGGTTTTTACCCGCGCGCACTGGGGCTTCTTACCCTTGGAATTTGTACCCTCCGTTCTTTCCGTTTTCGGCTCTTCGCTCTGGGGCACCTCGCCTGGGCGCTCCTCGACCTGGACGCACTTGACGTCTTGCACCCGAACCGTCTTGACGACGCGCACGACACGGTCGGCCACGGGCCAGTCCACCTCCGGCAGGTGCCAGAGTTGGAGGTCTGGTTGGGGAGTCGTTTCGTGGTGCTGCGGCGCTCCCGCGGTGAGCCGTTCGGCTTCCGCCAGCAGGTCGGGTTGGTTGTCCTTGAGGTTGATGACCCAGTCCAGGCCGAGGGATGCCAACTCCGCCACGAAGGGAGCCTGGAGATAGAGGGCATCGGCGACGAGAATATCGATGAACCGGCGCCCCAACTTTTCGGAGAGATCCTTCAGCAGCGCCAGCGAGCAAGCCACCTCCGTCTCCCCGTCCTGCTGAAACCGGACGCCCAAGAAGACCGGGAACGGCGTGCTGACCACGGTGACGGCCGAGAGGCGGTGGTAGTATTGCGTGCACTTCTGAAGTTGGCCTTCGACTTTCCGCTCCACTTGCCGGCTCATGCAGGCGTCACAGCAGCGGCAATAGGAGCTGCAGATTTCGATTCCATCGACGGCGGCCACCACGCGCCCGCGGGCCCAGTCGGATTGCAGGACGCCAATTCTCTTCAGTCGCTTGGCCACCTGGCAACCCAGATCGAAGATCTCGGCGGGATTTTGCCGCTGCATCGCGTAACCGAGCATGTCCTCGCTGAGGCAGCCAATGCGTTGGCGCAGTGCGCCGCGGCAGCACTCCGTCTCAATCCGGTGAAGCGGACCGAACTGGCAGGCGGATCCCAGGAAGACGGCGTCAAAAACTTCTGACCAGGGATACTGTGGATCCTGTCTACCTTCGGAGAGTGCTGCCGTCAAGCGCTGCCAATCGAACACCTTGTCGAGATAGCCTTCGAACTGGTGGCGCTGCAAAGTCAGCGCTTCTCTTTCTCCCCTTTACGTTGGAGAAAGCGGCGCAGGTTGATGTGGCCGATGGTGGCCGCCGCTTCCTGGAACCGCTTGTGCATCTCCACCTTGCGGCGGGCCTCTTCGGCCAACTCGGCAGGGATATGGAAGGTCTTGAGCTTGCCTTCCAGCAGCACCGAAACCTGAAACTCGGAGTGCAGTTGCTTGCCATCGGCGCAACGACAATTGGGTTTTCCGCATTTGCGGTGGCGTTCGACAAAGGAGCCGGGGAGCATCTCGCGTAAGGCACCCAAACTGCGGATGAGCCTGCCGCGCAGATCGAGGTCGTGATCGCCTGGCATATCTACCAGTAATCATAATGGCAGATATGGGCAAAGTCAAGGGCCTTGAAAGATTTGCAAAAATGACTTGGCGGAGGTCCGGCGGGGAACTCGCCGCAGTTTCAGTGGGTTAGTGGGCCAAGCTCAGGCACGTTGCGAAATCGCTGGGCGTTTTGCCTCACAACTTCTCTCTCCCCAATGGGTTATATTAGGTTAAACCAATGTCAGTTTTTCGGCCCCTGCTGCTTGTTTTGAGCGCGCTGCCCTGCCTTGCAGCCACGTTTGGCACGGTGGTACCGCATGCCCAGCCGCTGGCGGATCTGGTGATCGACGAAGGGCGCAGGCGGCTCTACGTGCTCAACACGCTCTCCAATCCCCCCACGGTGGAAGTGTATGCCACCACCGGCCTCACCGCCACATCGAAACCGATCGGCACCATCAGGACTGACGCGACTCCGTTGTCGCTGGCCATCTCCCGGGAGACGCCGAATCCCCATTATCTGTACGTAGCGTGCTATGACGGTTCGACGCTGGACATCGTCGACCTGAACTCGGCGAATTTTTCGTCCGTGTCCCAACGACTCGATGCCAAGCCACAGGGCGTGGCCGTCGGGTTCAACGGGATCGTGCTGATCTCTACGGTCGGCACCGGTACCGGGGCGGAGGTGTTGATCACCTATGACCCCCTAACCGGGAAGACGCAGCCGTTAGCTGTGGCCCCTCCGGCCCCCGTAGCGCCGCCGCTGCCGCTTATCGCCAACGGGAATATGTACCTCGCCGGCAAGAGCCGCTTGCAGGCGTCGCAGGACGGCAGGCTGATCATCGGCGTCAATTTGCAGGCGGCCACGCGCACCGTGTTCGTCTTCGATGTGGCGTCTTCCATCGTTCTCGCCAGCCGCGTGGTTCCAACCATTTCGCCCACTCTGGCGGTGTCGGCGGACGGCAGCAGATTCCTCAGCGGGCCCATGCTCTTCGACACGCAGACGCTGACCGTGCTGGCGCAGCAGAACACCACCAACTCGCCTTACGTGTTCCCGGCCAGCGCCAACTTCAACGTACAGACCACTCAGGGTGGGGCCGTGTTTCTGCCGGACGGCTCGGCACTGCTGGCGGCCTATAACATCGTTCCCACCTCAGTACCCGCGGCGTCCACCAATGCCAGCCAGATGACGGTGAACACGCCGGACACCATGCTGATCCAGTTGGGCATCAAGCTCCAGGAGAACCTGGGCGGCAAGATGGCGATCACCAGCGACGGCGCCACGGCCTATGCGATCTCGCAATCCGGCTTCATTGTGCTGCCCATCGGGACGCTGCGCAATCAGCCCCTGGCGATGCCGGATTCCACCGTGGCTCTGCTGGCCAGCGACCAGTGCGGCGTGACGGCGGCGCTGAATGCGGCGACCATTCCGGTGCGCGACATCGGCGGCGGCAGGATTACGGTAACCGTGCAGGCGCTTGCCGGCACCACCACTACGGCCACGGTGCGCGCCACGTCGAAGACCTACGGCGGCGATGTCACCGCGCAATTCAGCGCCGTGGCGGCGCGCACGCTGGGTACGGCGGCGGCCGACCAGTTGCTCATTCAGGCCACCGAAGCGGTCAACATCATCCCGGCGGTGCGTGTCTTTCAAAACACCCGCAACTCCGAAGCGCAGGGCACGATTCTGCCGATCGATTGGGGCGCCAGCGCAACAGGCCTGGCGGACATGCTCGGCGACACCACGCGCCAGCGGATTTACATCGCCAATCCGGGGCTCAACCGCCTGGAAGTATTCGACATGCGGACGCGGCTGTTTCTCAGCCCCATTCCGGTGGCCCAGTTGCCGCGCTCCATGGCCTTCGGCAATGACGGCAACACGCTCTATGTGGCCAGTGGAGGCGGCGAGCAAATCAGCGTGGTGGATCTGGCGCAAGGCAAAGTCACCGGCCGGGTGCTGTTTCCGCCCCTGCCCTTCAATGCCGGTTTTGGCCTGATCACTCCGGCGCTCCTGGCCAGCAGCCAGCGCGGTCCGCAGGTGATCATGAGCGATGGCACGCTGTGGAAGATCGTGGGCGATAAGGTGACGCCGCGTCCTTTGAACGCCAACATCTTCGGCACCGCGCGATCGCTGCCCGCTCCGCAGACCATGGCGTCGACGCCCGAGGGTGGCTTCGTGCTGATTCTGGCGGGCAACGGCACAGCGTTTCTGTACAGCGCGGCGGACGACGATTTCGTGGCGGCGCGCAGCGTGATCCCCACGCCGATTACCGGTTACTACGGGCCCATAGCCGCCGGGCCGAACGGCCAGTATTATCTGGTGAACGATCAGGTGTTGAACCAGGCCTTGACGCCGATCGGCTCGTCCGGTACCGGCCCCGTCGGCGGCGGCGGATTGCCCGCGCCCGGCGGTCCCTCCTCCAGCGGGCGGCCGGTAGCGGCGGTGGCGGCGGCCGGCGGGTCCACCTACGCGCGTTTCAGCATCCCGGTGACAGCCGCCAACGCGACCCCTTCGGACACCGGTCTGGTGGAAGTGGTCGACCTCAACACCCAGCGCACCACGGCCACCGCGGGCGCATTGGAAATCACGTCGGCGGTGGCGCGCGCCGGAGCCCGCGTCAACGTCCTCGGCCGGAGCATGGTGCTGGATTCGGCGGGCACTGCCGCATTCGTGCTGACGGCTTCCGGTCTGAGCGTGATTCCACTGGCGACTTCCAGCAGCCAGAACCTTCCGCAAGTCCCGGGGAATGGCGTGGTGAATACGGCCAACTTCCTGGGCGCGGTGGCTCCGGGTGGTTTAATTTCGATTTTCGGCGCTAACCTGGCAACGGCCGCCACGGCGGCGAGTTCGCCGCTGCCGACGCTGCTGGGCGGCGCCTGTGTCACCTTGAACAATACGCCGCTGCCGCTACTAGCGACTTCGCCCGCCCAGATCAATGCGCAACTGCCTCCCACTCTGGCCGCGGGACGCTATCCGCTGGTGGTGCGTTCCCTTGCCGGGCAGGCGGCCTCGTCTTCCATCAATGTGACGGTATCCAAATACGCCCCGGCCGTGTTCGTGGACGGGCAGGGCGCCGCGCTCTATCACGCCGACGGTACGCGGGTGAACAAAGACCACCCCGGAAAGCGCGACGAGAGGCTGACGCTCTATGCCACCGGACTGGGCGTCACCACGGGCGGACGGGTAACCGTTGGCACGCCGTCGCCGGCCAGTCCGCTGGCGGTGACGGCCCCGGTTTCCCTGTATTTTGGCAATCCCCTGATCAAGGAGGCCGGGATCATCGTGGATTGGAGCGGTCTGCTGCCCGGCTCGATCGGCGTCTACCAGATCAATTGCCGCATCCCGGGAGCGCACATCAATGGCAACGCCCTGCCCATCACGTTGAAAATCGGCGGGGTCAGCAGTCCCACGACGGGAAACAACGTGCCGCAAGTTTGGGTTGAGTAGGGTGCCGGGCAGGGACCAGTACGTTTTCCCAGTACCGTTATCATACCGTCGTTTCGCGATTCCGCGCGGTGGAGGGTGGATTCCGCGGTGTGTCTGGCGTTAAAGTATAGAAGAATCAGGTAGTGTGAGGAGTTCATGCGTTCCATCCGATTAGTCGCAGTGATTTTGGCAGCTCTCGTGGGATTGGCGTCGTGTAGTCGCGATCCCGCCGTAGTCAAGAAACGCTACCTGGAGAGCGGCAATAAGTATTTCGATAAAGGGCGTTATAAAGAGGCTTCGATCCAATACCGCAACGCTCTCAAACGCGATCAGAGATATGGGGCGGCGCACTACAAACTTGCTTTGGTGAGCCTCAAACTGGGCGACATCGGCGGCGCCGCGTCCTCGCTGCGCCGGGCCGTGGAACCGGTTAATAGCGGTCAGCCCTATTATTGGGATGCCGAGGTTAAGCTGGCGGAAATCTATCTGGCCGCCGGCAAGCAGTTCGTGGAAGAGGCGAAGAACTTCATTGAGGATCTGAAAAAGCGCGATCCGAATGCCTACGACACGCACCGCCTGATCGGCGACCTGAACTTCGTCAAGGCGACGGATGCGCTCAAGAACAAGCACCCCGAGGAGGTTCCAGCTTTGTTGGATCTGGCTCTCGGGGAATACCGCAAGGCGGACAGTGTCAAACCCGGGCAGCAGGGCGTTTCGATGCAGATGGCCCGTGCGCTGGCGGCGAAGAACGATTTCCCCGCGGCCGAGGCGCTCTACCGCGGCGTGATCGCCAAGGACAAGACCTATCAATTCGCCTATACCGAGCTCTACCGGATGTTTGTGTTCCAAAACAAGCAGGCGGAGGCGGAGCAGGTTCTGAAGTCGGCCTTTGACGCCAATCCCAAACAGTATGGATACCTCACGCTGCTGGCCCTCCATTACTACGGGTTGCAACGCCGGGACCAGATGATCAACGTCCTCAACCAGATCAAGAGCCATGCCAAGGACTTCGAACAGGCATACCTGACGGTTGGCGATTTCTATCTGCGCATGGGCGACGGCGATTCGGCGATTCGGGAGTACAGGGAAGGCATCGCCAAGGATACGAAAAAGAAGGCGACGTACCAGAAGCGCGTGATCGAAGTCCTGATGCGCCAGGGCAAGAGGGGCGAAGCCGCCGAAATCAACAAGCAGATTCTCAAAGACAATGACAAGGATAATGACGCGCGCGGACTGTCAGCTACTTTCCTGTTGGACCAGGGGGATGTCGCTAAAGCGCTGGCGGAATTGCAGGCGGTGGTGACGGGCGCGCCGGACAATCCGGTTTCGCGCTACAACCTGGGCCGCGCGTTCTTCCTGCGCGGCGAATTCGAACAGGCGCGCCAGCAGTTCCAGAAGGCCATCGAGTTGAAGCCGGACTACATTCTGGCACGGATGGAAATGGCGAGATTGCAGGTCACCCGCCGCGAGTTCGACGGCGCACTGAAGACTGCCGATGCGATTCTGGCCTACGACAAGGAGAACGCCAACGCGCGCCTCATCCAATCGGCCGCGCTCATGGGTCAGCGGAAGTTCAGCGAGTCGCGCGTCATTCTGGATGCCATGCTCAAGGCCAACCCCGGCTCACCCGATGTGGTGTTCCAAATGGGCTTGGTCAACCTGTGGGAGAACAAGTTTAAGGACGCCGAAGGTTCGTTCCGGCGTGCCTACGAGTTGAACCCGGCAAACCCGCGGGGCCTGATGGGAGTCGTCGAAGCCTACCTGTTGCAGAACAAACCCGATGAAGCGCTGAAAATCCTGCAAACCGAGAGCGACAAGGCTCCCAACCGGTTGGATCTCCTGACGAACCTGGGCAACACGGCGGCGCGCGTGGGTAAGTTCGACCTCGCGATTCAAGTCTTCAACCGTATGCTCGCCCAGGTGGAAAAGGGTAAGGAACAGGGAGATGTCTACCTGAGAATCGGCGAGGTCTACCGGCACAAGGGCGAGCTCAACAACGCCATCCAGACCTTGCAGAAGGCGCGAGAGACCCTGCCCGACAACATCCTGGTGCTCAGCGAACTGGCGTTGGTGTTGGATGGAGCCCAGCGCAAGCCCGAGGCCAAGAAGGTCTATGAGGAAACCCTCAAACTGGACCCGGACAACGCCGTGGCACTGAATAATCTGGCATTCCTGCTGGCCGAAAGCGGCGGGAATCTGGACGACGCCCTCACCAAAGCGACGCGCGCCAAGGCTCTCCTGCCCAATCTGCATGAGATCTCCGACACCCTGGGCTGGATCTACCTGAAGAAGGGCTTGTCGGAAAACGCCATTGACGTCTTCAAGGATCTGGTGTCCAAAGAGCCGAACATCTCGACCTATCGCTACCATCTGGGGATGGCTTACAAGCAGAAGGGCGATAAGACCAGGGCGCTCGATCAGCTTCGCGAGGCGTTGAAGTTCAATCCGGCGAAGGAAGAGAAGGATAACATCCAGCGGTTGATTGCGGACTTGGGGTAAACCTGCACAC
>JADGNS010000174.1 GCA_017883355.1 Candidatus Solibacter sp. | reverse complement strand
AGATCGATGGCCGGTTGCACCTGGTTCTTCTGGAGGAGTTCGCCGATCACGCGCGAGGCCGCGAAGGACCGGTTGTCGTAGCCTCCGCTTGGCCGCTCCATCTGCTTGAGCACGGCGATGCCTTCGGCGGTATCGAGCGTGGTGAGCGCGACCACGATTTCCATCTGCGTGCTGCGCGCGAACGGGCTTTGGCCGGTGGGTGGCAGGACCGCCGCGGTGAACGCCTGCTTGAAGTACTCGATGGCCTTCTTCTTATCGAACGTCTGGTAGTTGTCGGCCAGATGCATCAGTGCGACCGACTGGACATCCGGCCTGGTGGCAGCGACCATTTCGGCGGCGCTGTCGAGCAGTTCCCGGGCCTTCTGGCGAGGCGTGGGTTTGTCGGCTGCGGCGAGCGTGACGGCGAGCAGGGCGAGGGCGAAGTACTTCATGTCGGCTCCAACCCTATTTTAGACTCCAAAATCTGAAATTAGTTACCGCTCCCTAACGGTCGCGGCTCTGCGTTCCCCGTCGGGGAGCGATTCTTACTTTGCTCAGCGCCAGTTCTTTACTTTGGGCCAAGCCTCTGCCAGGGGCCCTTTCAATCCGCGGCAGTAGAAGATGTCGAAGTGCTCGTAGGGCATGGCGTAGGGATGGCCCACGTGCGCCACTTTTTGGACAAAATCGAACTTGCCTTCGAGATCCGCCTGGCTGCCCTCCATCACGATCATGCTTTCGCCGGTGGCGCCGTGCGGCCCCCAAAGGAAGTAGTTCTGGTGACCGCTGATCGCGGGCGGCAGGCCGTACTTGGGACCGAAGAGATCGATGGCGCCGGCCTGTCCGTAGTTCTGTCCGAAGATGGCGGTGCGCGGGCGGATGTCGGCGGGCAGGTTGTGGTAGACGCGAGCCACGGCGGCGGCCATGTCTTCCCAGCCGAACTGGTCGGCGAAAAGCTGCGGCAGCGGTCCGAGCCGGTGAGTCTCGATGCGCGGCGGGTCGAGGTGGGTGGCCGCGGCGTACCGAATGAAGACTTCCGGCGGCAGGATGGGAAGCAGGGTGGGGGCCAGCAGCGCGCCCATCAGCACCATCAGGGCACACCATGCGGGTTTGATCCAGGCGAGCCGCGGGCGTTCGAGCCAAGATTCGAACTGGACGCTGCCGGCGGCGAAGAGCATGGGGAATGCGGGGAACAGGTAATAGACGCGAGGGTTCATGGCGAAGATGAGGGCGGCTGTGATCGCCCACGCAAACCCTAGCGCGCGGTAGCGGCCGCGCACGAGTCCCCACAATCCGGCGATCCAGATGGGCGCGCTCAGCGGCAGCATGGCGAGAATTTCCTGGCCGAAGAAAGACCCGAAGGACAGGCTGACGTTGCGGCCGGCCCGCCGGATGTTCTCCTGCAGTTCCAGGAATGGGAAGTGATGCTGGATGTTCCAGAGCAGGTTCGGCAGGAACAGCAGAAACGCCAGCAGTCCGGCGAGCGCCAGCCAGCGGCTGAACAGATGCTTGCGCTGGGGAGTCAGCACGAGCCCGGCCACGAGAGCGAAGCCGAAGATCAGCATGGAGTGCTTGGTTTCCAGACCGAGGCCGGCGAGTAATCCAAACCAGAGCCAGAGCCTCTCGTTGCCGGTATTGACGATGCGGATGAGCAGGAGCGCACAGCCCATCCAGCAGAGCGGCTCGAAGGCGTTGACGTTGAGGAAATGATCCATTGCCAGGATGCCGGGAGCGAGCAGGACGCAGAGGGCGGCGAGCCCCTGGGCAAAGCGCCGGCCGCCCAGTTCGCGCGCGATGGCTCCGGTGAGCAGCACGAGGCCGGCGCCGGCCAGCGCGGGTGCTAGACGGATGGCGGAGAGCGAACTGCCGAACAGGGTGAGCTCGATGCGGCCGATCAGGGCGATCATCGGGGCCACATCCACGTATCCCCAGGCGAGGTGGCGGGCCAGCGCGACGTTGTACAACTCGTCGACAAAGTAGCCGTAGTAGCGGCCCGCGTAGAGGTGGAGAATCAGTTTGATGGCGGCGATGACGGCCACCAGCATTCCGGCAGTGAGTTGCCAGCGAGCGCGAGGTTCAGGCACCCTACTCCAGGTGGAAGACTTCCTTCATCATGGCGAAACGCTCGCCGTTTTGCTTGTCGGGGACGGGCTCGAAGAGGCGGCCCATGAACTGCTGCCAGCGCTGGTTGACGGGGTCTTGGTCGAGAGCGTCCCAAGCCCTGTCGAAATCGTCGGTGCGCAGGACCAGCGTCAGATCCTGGCCGCGGCGAAAGACGGAGTAATCGCAGATGCCGACTTCCTTCAGCTTGGCCAGCAACTCCGGCCAGACCCGCTGGTGTTCGCGCTCGTACTCTTCGATGGCGTCCGGCTTGATGCGCAGTTTGAATGCGTAGCGCGGCATATCTTCATTATGCATAGCTGGATATGGCGGACATGTTCCTGGCACCACGTTCGGCGGTGATCTTTTCGAGATAGCCGCTCTGGCGGAAGGCGTCCATGGCGTCGGCGGGCAATCCCTTGGAGACGGCCCACTCGCGAATCACCGGGCGGACGTCGTTGGAAAATGCGTCTTTGAGGCAGGTTTCGGCATCGACCAACGCGCAACTGGTCTGATATCCGGCGAGCTTCTCGTGATCCACCATGGCCGCTTTGGCAAACAGTTCCATGGCGGTGGTGACGGTCTGGATCATGGCTTCGATCTTGCCCTTGAGATTGTGGCTCTGATCGATCATGTAGGCGATATCGGCGCGCTGCCCGGTCTCCCATTCGAAGTGCGCAATCTCGTGGAAGATGCGGAAGACCTGGTAGGGATCGATGGAACCCATGGTCAGATCGTCGTCGGCGTAGCGGCGGTCGTTAAAGTGGAATCCCGCCAGCATGTTCATGTCGAGCAGCCAGGCCACAATCTGTTCGATGTTCTGTGCCTGATAGTGGTGACCGGTATCCACCAGCACTTTGGCTTTGGGCCCGGCGGCTTGCGCCAGCACCAGCGCCATGCCCCAATCGGCGATGTCGGTGTGGTAGAAAGCGGGCTCGAAGGGTTTGTATTCCACCATCATGCGCTGGCCCTCGGCGAGCGCGGCGTGGGTGGCCTTCAATCCCTCTTCAAACCAGCGGCGGCGATGCCGGATGTTCTGCGTGCCGGGGTAGTTGGAACCATCGGCGAACCACAGCGAGAGATCGCGGCTGCCCAGACGCTTCTGGATTTCGACGCACGCCAGAATGTGGTCCATGGCCTCCTTGCGAATCGCCGCATCGGGATTGCCCAGGGAGCCGTACTTGTAGTTCTGATCCTGAAATACGTTGGGGTTGATGGCGCCCGGTTGTAGCCCATGCTCGGCCGCCAGCGCCTGAACCTCGGCGCAATCGCCAACGCCTTTGGGCAGATCCCACAGGACGTGCAGCGCGATGGTGGGGCAAACGCCCGTCACGCGGTGCACCATGCCGGCGTCGGCGAATTTTTCCGCCGTGGAAGTGGCGGCGGCGGGTTGCAGGAATTTGCCGAAACGGGTGCCGGTGTTGGCGAAACCCCAAGAGGGCAATTCGATATGAAACGCGTTTAACGCGTGAATGATGCGATCGGTCTGTTTATTGGAAATCACGATTAGGCCACCCGATCTAATATCATCTGCGGTTTAGGGGTGCCAGGTCAAACGGATCTGGAGTGGCGATGGAGGTTTCGCCATGCAGAACAACAGCAGCGTGTCCTGTACAGTGGAAGTTATGGATAAGGTGGAATTTAGACGTCGGAAACCGATGAAAGTACGCCACCTTGCCGGGAGGCGCGAATGCGTCGCCTGTTTTCTCAACTGAAACAAAGGCGCCATCGCCGAAACTGCTTGGCGTGACCGTGTAGAGAGGCATACCATGAAGCAAATGTCAGTCTTATGGTTGCGGCGTGGTGCGCTTTTGGCGCTGATGGCCGGATTCGCCTGGAGCGCGGACCCGGCGAACGTGACGGAACTGCGGCGCGGCTTCGAGCGGCCGCCGAACGATGCGCGCATGATGGTGCGCTGGTGGTGGTTTGGTCCGTCGGTGACCAAGCCCGAACTGGAACGCGAAATGCGCTTCATGAAAGAGGGCGGCATCGGCGGGTTTGAAGTCCAGCCCACCTACGCCCTGGAACTGGACGATGCGGCCAGGGGCATCAAGAATTTTCCGTACATGAGCGCGGAGTTTCTGGATGCGCTCACCTTCACCGGCGAAAAGGCGAAGGAACTGGGACTGCGCATGGATCTGACGCTGGGCAGCGGATGGCCGTTCGGCGGGCCGCACATTCCCGTCGCGCTGGCGTCGCCGCGGTTGCGCGTGGTCCGCGCGGCGCCGGAAGTCATACCGCCGTTGCAGGAAGGCGAGAAGCTGATCGCGGCGTTCCTGGACGGCAAACCGGTACTGCTGATGGACGGCAAGTTGGCGGTGCCGGCGGGCGCCAAGGGACAGGCGACGTTCTTCATCGCCAGCCACACGCGACAGACGGTGAAGCGTCCGGCGGTAGGCGCCGAGGGCTGGGTGCTGAATCACTACGACACCTCCGCCATCCAGCAGCATCTCAAAGTCGTCGGCGAGCCCATGCTGAAGGCGCTGGAGAAAACACCGCCGTACGCCATCTTCAGCGACAGCCTGGAAGTCTACAACTCGGATTGGACCTCCAATTTCCTGGCGGAGTTCCAGAAGCGGCGCGGCTACGACCTCACGCCTTACCTGCCCGCGCTGGCCGAGGACATCGGGCCCGTGACCCGCGCCATCCGCCACGATTGGGGCCTCACGCTCAGCGAACTCTGCGAGGACCAGTATCTGCAGCCGCTCACCGCGTGGGCCAAAGCGCACGGCACGAAGTTCCGCTCGCAGACTTATGGGATTCCGCCGGTGACGCTTTCCAGCCAGCGCCTGGTCGATTTGCCGGAGGGCGAGGGCACGCAGTGGAGACGATTTTCCACCACGCGGTGGGCATCCTCGGCCAACCACCTCTACGGGCGTCCGGTGACCTCCAGCGAGACTTGGACCTGGCTGCATTCGCCGGTATTTCGGGCCACCCCGCTGGATATGAAAGCGGAGGCCGACCTGCACTTCCTGCAGGGCGTGAATCAATTGGTGGCGCACGGCTGGCCGTACACTCCGCCCTCGGTGGACGAGCCGGGTTGGCGGTTCTACGCGGCGGCGGTGTTCAATCAGCACAACCCGTGGTGGATCGTGATGCCCGACATTACGACTTACCTGCAGCGCATCAGTTGGCTGTTGCGGCAGGGAACGCCGGCCATCGATGTCGCGGTCTACATGCCGACGCACGACGCCTTCGCGGGCTTCGCCCTGGGACGCGATTCGGTCAATCAGGCGATGGAGGCGTTGATCGGGCCGGCGCTCGTGCCGGCGATTCTGGACGCCGGGTACAACTTCGATTTCACCGACGATGGCGCCATCGCGGCCAAAGGCATCACGCAGAAGATTCTGATCGTGGCCAACGTGGAGCGCATTCCGCTAGGGACCTACCAGAAGATTGCGGAGTACGCCGCCAAGGGCGGGAAGGTGATCTTCACCAGGCGGCTGCCATCGCTAGCGCCGGGACTGCGCGACGAAGGCGAAACGCCCCAGGTTCGCGAACTCTCGGCCAAGTTCCAACTGACCGAAGAGGCGAAGTTGGGTGAGGCTCTGCACGCCGCGCTGCCCGCGGACTTCACCCTGCCGCCGGACGTGGGCGTGGTGCATCGCAAGCTGCCGTACTCCGATATCTACTTCGTGGCCAACACCACGAATCGTTCCGTGAAAGCGAAGGCGGCATTCCGCGTACAGGGAATGCAGGCGGCATGGTGGGATCCGTTCACCGGCAAGTCGGCGAAGGCGGGCATGGACCTGGAGCTGGCGCCCTACGAATCGCGTGTGCTGGTGTTCTCGAAGGAGGTAGCGCCGGCGATCCCCGCGATGACGGGAGCGGCGATTCCGCCGGTGGACGTGAGCGGCAACTGGACGGTGAAGTTCCCGGACGCTCCGGATTTGCAGATGGCGACGCTGAAGCCGTGGACCGATGATGAAGCTCGCAAGTTCTACTCGGGGACGGCGACCTACGAGCGCACGGTGGCGGCTCCGCCGGCCATGCTGCGCGCGGGCCAGCGGGTGTTCCTGAACTTCGGCGAGGGCACGGTGGTGGACCCGGCGAGCGAGCGGCGCGCGCCATCGGGCATGCGGGCGTGGCTGGAGAGTCCGGTGCGCGAGGCGGCGCAGGTATTCGTCAACGGGAAGCCGGCGGGAGCGGTGTGGAAGGCGCCGTTTGAAGTCGAGATCACCGGCTTGCTGAAACCCGGCGAGAACGCGATTCGCGTGGTGGTGGCCAATCTCGCGCTCAACGAGCTGGCCAAGGGACCGCTGCCGGACTACAAGGAACTGACCGCCAAGTACGGCGAAAAATTCCAGGCGCAGGACATGGTGAGCGTGCGCTCGCTGCCGGCAGGCATGCTGGGGCCGGTGAAACTGGTGGCGAAGTAGCTTCCAGGTAGAAGCCTATAAATGGATACGCTGGGTTTTGCTCCCATCGGACTGCTGCTGGCGGCGGCCATGTCCGTGACCAACGTCATGACCGACGTCTGGCGGAAGCGCGCGCTCGATCAGCGCGATCTGTTTCCGGCCACGTTCTGGATTCGCATCGCGGTGGCGGTGGTTTTCGCCCTCGTGCTCGCGGTGCAGATACTGCGCGGCGTGCCGGTAGTGATCCGCGATGCGGGCCTGTTGTTCGGCCTGTTTCAACTCGCGCCGGTGCCCACGTTTTTCATCTACCTCGCGCTCGACGTGGGGTTGATCACCATCGTGATGTGGCTCTACTTCCGGGCGCTGCAGATTTCTCCGCTTTCGATGTGCATTCCATTCCTGGCGTTCACGCCGGTGTTCCTGATCCCGAGCACGTACATCATTCTGGGACAGAAGCCGGAGCCCATCAAACTGCTGGGCGTGGCGCTGATCGTGGTGGGCTCGCTGGCCATGCACCGGCAACTGTTCGCGGTGGGCTGGCTGGCGCCCGTCAAAGCGGTGCTGGAATACAAGGGCAGCCGCTACATGCTGATTGTGGCGCTGATCTTTTCGCTGACCAACCCGCTGGATGCGAAGTTGGTGAAGATGAGCGACGTCTTCACGGAGAGCTTTGCGTACGGCGTGGGCTTGTGCATTTCGTTCTACCTGCTGGCCAAATCGCAGAAGGGCGATTTCGCCGCCGCGGCGAGGGGCAACGCGAAGTGGATCGTGCTGGCCGGGCTGTTCGACGCCGTGTCGCTGCTCTTTCAACTGGCGAGCTACGCGTACATTCCGGTGGTGATCACGGTGAGCATCAAGCGCGCGGGCATCGTGCTGAGCGTGTTCGCGGGATGGCTGTTCTTCCGCGAGCGCGAGATCACCGATAAAGTGATCGCGGCCAGCGTGATGTTCTGCGGCGTGCTGATACTGTATCTCAAGGTGACGCCCGTGCAGGCGTTCGCGATCGTGGCGGCGACGCTAGGGGGCATGTCGATTGCGTTGTACGCCACGCGGGAGAAGCGTCCCGCCGGGGAGAAGGCATGATCAACGTTTCGTTCGTGGGATGCGGCGGGATGGCGGCCCACTATTTGGGCGTCTACCGCGATCTGGACTGGGTGCGCGTGGTCAACTGTATCGACGCCGTGCCGGCTGCCGCGCAGAAGGCCGCGGAGACCATTCCCGGGGCGGCGGCATCCACCGATTTTTCGGCGGCGATGACGAGCGAGATCGACGCCGTGATCATCAGCAGCCCCAACCATTTTCACCGTCCGCAGGCGGTGGCGGCGATCCAGGCCGGCAAGCACGTCCTGTTGCAGAAGCCGGTGGCGCCCACTCTGGCCGATGCGGAAGCCATCGCAGAGGCGGCGGAGAGGTCCACGCACACGG
>JADGNS010000173.1 GCA_017883355.1 Candidatus Solibacter sp. | reverse complement strand
CAGAAACTCGATCCGGGTCGAGTCCACGGTAAAGAGTTGCTGGTCTTCGAATTCCGTAATGGAGCCGAGATCCACCGTCAATGAAGGCTGCCTGTCGTCTTCCGCGGGCTCCCACCAGGTTCCGTTCGAATCATCCAGCGCATATGCTGCCTCGTGACCCGGGCGCTGGCTGCTGAATCCGCCGTGCTGGTTCATGGCCCGCAGTTTGTTCACGCTGAGAGGAATGGAGCCCGAGTCGCCGTCGCGTGCGGGATTGGCCACCACGCCGGGCGCCCACTGCGGAGTTTCACTCGGACCGCGAACAAACATGGTTCCGTCGGCCTCGAATCCCACCGGGTCCATGCCGATCCGGCGGCCACCCGGAGGATTCGCCAACACGAGCGTATAGAACACCCACCAGTTTCCGTCCGGGCCTTTCACCACGGAGCCATGGCCCGGACCCGTCACGATTCCCGTGGTCTTGCGCAGAAGAGGATTGCGCGGCCCGTAGGTGAACGGTCCCAGCGGGTTTCTGGATGTGTAGACTCCGCTGGCGTACGAAAGCCACTGCGTACCGGACGCGCTGTACTCCAGATAGTAGAGCCCATTGCGTTTGAATACCCAGGGACCTTCGACCCATGCCACGTGGGCGTACTCATTCTTGTCGCCCCACCGCTCCCAGACGTGCGATGGATTGAAGCCGAAGAGATGCCTGGGCGCCGCGGCGAAGCGGTTCAGGTTCTTCGGGTCGAGCGGCGCCACGTAGATTCCATCCGTCGATCTGCCGGGGAAGTAGAGATACGGCTTGTTGTCGTCGTCAATGAAGATGTCCACGTCGAAAGCACCGGTCCACGGTTTTCCGTTCGAAACGCCCGTCCATGGTTCACCCTTCTCGTTCAACCAAAGCCCCAGGACCTCATACGGACCCATGATATTGGGTGCCCGGTACAACGGAGCGCTGTTGCCGGACATGTAGAAGGCCCCGTTGTATTTGGCCACGTGCGGCGCCACCGGCAGCCGGCCGCCGCGAACATCCACCGCCTGGTATTTCCAGTTGACGAGGTCGGGCGACACCCACGCACCTCCGCCGGTGCCGAAGAGGTAGTACAAATCGCCTTCGCCTACCACCGTGACATCGCCGAGACTGACTCCCTGCGGCGAGCCGTCCCGAGACGACGTTTCCAGTGGAAGCGGGTTGCAGTAACGAGTGGATTTCCCGACGACCGGTTTTGCCAATCCGCGCGTTCCCGATTGCGGCCAGAGACTCACGCCGGTCGCCAGAACAAAAAAAGCGCCAGAAAGCCCTGCCAGTGGGCGTCCAAGAGCCATACCAGTTATCCTCCAGTTCAGAATGCGATTCGCGGAACAGCAGTGTCGCGAATTTCGGCCGTTCTTATCTTCAGGGCTTGAGCCCGCCGGGCGTGTACTCGCCACCCTTCACCAGAAGCTCGAGTATCTCTCTCGTCCTCGCAGGGCAGGCCCTCCCCTTCTGCGGCGTTAAGTTGTCGTGCTCGGATTCGATCATGGGCAGCGGTTCCTTAGGGACGGCAATCTGGTTCAGCGCCGTCCAGACCCCGGCGGGCGGCGAAATCGTGTCGATGAAGCCCATCCCCGCAAGCACCGGCGCCTTGATGCGCGAAGCAAAATTGACGGTGTCGAAATAGAGCGCCGTCTTCATCACGTCCGGGTTGTCCGATGGCCAGTTGGGGTAGCCGGCTTTCCGGCCGTGAAGATCTCCGTTGGCGTCCGCGCCGGCCGGCACGCAGACTAGTGCTGCCGTGATCTTCTCGGGCCGCAGGCCCGCCAGCACCAAACTCTGCTGGCCGCCCATGCTGCCTCCCGTGAGCACGATCGTTTTGCCATCCCAGTCTGGCCGCGTCAGGAGGTAATCCAATGCCCGAGAGTCGCGCAGGTACATATTCAGAAAATACGATTTCTCGCGCTCCGTGTTGCCCACGGACTGATAGTTCCGCGGGATATTCCCGGAAGCATCCGACGGCAGCTTGTCGTGCGAATCCACGTTGATGAATAGCCAGCCTTCGGCCGCATGCTGAGCGGCGCCGCGCGCGTTTAGCGCGTACACGCCCGCATACTGCAATTGGATGAGCGCGGGGAATTTTCCTTCCCTGGCGGGTTTGGCGAGGTAGCCATGCGCTTGCGACCCGAGCGCGTCCAGTACGAACATACTCAACTCGACGTCCGCCACATCGGTCTGGACCGGCGTCAGAACCGGGTTGATCGGGACCTTCGCCTGTGCCGCGAGCTTGCCGTCCCAGAATGCGTCGAAATCGTCGGGACGCGGTGTCGAGAGCCCGATTTTCGCCGGCGCGACGGCGGCGCCGACCGCGTAGAGCCCGTTGTTGCGACCGGTGTTGCCTCCCACATAACCGGAGGTGGCGCCACTGCCCGCTCCGCCGGCGGAGGGCTGCGCCGCCGGACTTGCGGCGTCCGTTGCGTCCGCATCGACAACCAGGTTGGCGTACGGTTCTATGGCGACGTAGATCATCTCCGGCTGGTCGCCGGTGATTTCGATCTTATCCTTACCCGAGGAAAGATCGAGCTTGCCTTCTTTGAGAACCACCGCGTTATTGCGCCGGATGGTCCACTTGTAGGCGTAAGTGGGTGTCACCGGACCTGGCGTTACCGTCCAGCCGACCGTTTCGCCCACGTCGTAGATGCCGCTTGGGTGGTGCGGCGCGAAGGTGAGCTGCTGGTCAATGGGCCCCCGCTGGGCGAAACCGGATACAACCGTGGCCAGCAGGACGGCGAGCAAGCGTGCGCGAATCCGAATCATAACCATATGTTGCCTCACTTCGCCGCCAAGCTTACGGTGAACCCTTTCAGCGGTTTATCCGCGGCGTCCAGAAACCGGGCGCAGAAGTCGGTGGCTCCGCCGCCGTTGACGATGGCCGCGCGCACGATATTCGGCCCCTTGTTGAGCGTCAGGCGTTTCGAAACGCCATCGTCGATCACGGTCTGGCGATCGCCGTAAATGCCGATGACTTCCTTGCCGTTGACCCACCACACGGAAGCCGCGTTGGAGCCGATGGCCAGGCGCACGCCGCGCATCTCCTGCGGGCAATTCACGACGGTGACGGCCCAGAACAGAACGTCGGACGTCGGCTTGCCCAGCGCGTGGGCGAAGTGATAGAGGTTGACGTTGTAGTGGGTCGTGTCCACAGCGTGCCAGGTGAGTTGCGCGCCGCCGACGGTCAACTGGTCGCCGTCGTGCGGGACGACGGTGAACTGGTTCGGGAAATACTCCTTCTTGACGGCCGTCTGAACGACGCTGTCGGTGAGTCCACTGGCGCCGATCGGTTCCAGCAGCAGCCAGCGCGGGATGAAGCCGTCGGCGCTGGGCGTCTTCTGCGGCGAAGCGGGACTCGTCAATGTGGGCGCTGGACTTTGATCCGCGGCGCGGGAAATAGCGGCAACCGCCAGAAGTGCCGAGGCGGCCAAAACGGCGACAGCCGGTATGTGATCTTTGTGTGGCGAATTCATGGATATCCCTTGGCGGACTGACTCTCAACTCACGGCGTCTTGATCAGCCAGCGGTGTCTCTCGCTCTTGGGATCGAACTTTGCCAGGGTCGCAAAACTGCTGCCTGTGGCCGAGAGTACAAACGCTTCTTTGGAGTTCGGTACTTGCTTGGGCATGATCCGCCACGTCCCGTCGGCAAGCTGGTCCATACGCCACAGTTGTTCAGGCCCTCCCGTGAAGGCGGCCAGGACCACTAATTCAGCGTCCCCGGTGGCGGCCAGCGCGCGGTCCGTGCCGGCGATCGTGATCTTGAAATACGGCGAGCCGGGGTAGCCGCCGGCGTTCGGCACGGCCGCAACCGTCCACTTCTGCTGGGCCTGGCACAGGTAATTTGCCATGCGGACGTCCACGTTGCCCTCCGGCCAGCTCTTGGAGACCTGCGCCACATCCTGCGGCGGAATTACGCCGCCCTGGCCCTCGAACATTCCTCGTCCGCCGCCCCCGGCACCGGGACCAGCACCCGGTCCGGCGCCCCTGCCGCCCCTGGCGCGCCGGCCACCCACCGGCATACCTTCCACGGCCAGCTCGAGCGCCGTACCGGTGCCAAGAGATTCGATCTCAAAGGTGCCTTCCTTCAAGTTCTCGCCGCCAACGGGCCAGCCATCTCTCCACAGCAGCGGGCGGATATCCAGCACGCTGGCGCCGCCCCTGTCCAGGTCAGCCTCGTAGTGTAGGGAGAACTTCTGTACGCCCTCGCCGAGATCGAGGAGGCCGAAATGACCGGTGCCCACCACACGGCCGCCGGAGCCGGCGAACAGCTTGCCGCCGCCTTGGATCATATCGACGCCCTCGCTGTCCAGGAAGGGACCTGTCACCTTCTTCGCGCGGCCCATCCGTATGTTGTAGCCGGAGTCGGCGCCACGGCAGCAACTGCCGTGCGTAGCCAGCAGGTAATACCAGCCATCGCGATAAATCATGTCGCTGGCTTCGCAGTTGATGGCGAGGTTGCGGGGCTGGTCGTTGGGGTTGCGCCGCGTACCGGTCTTGGGATCGAGTTCGACCAGCCGGATATAGCCGAAATAAGAGCCATAGACCAGCCACAGCCTGCCGTCATTGGGATCCAGAAAGAGGCCCGGATCGATGGCATTACAGTCTTCCACCCCGTCTGAGGAGGCCACCACCCCGCCTTCTTCCCACTTGTAGTCGGGGGAATCCGGGTCGAGCGTCTTGTTCCAGATCATATTGATCGCGGCCTTGGGCTGCGCTCCGATGTTCGCCGCTACATACACGTAGTAGCGGTCCCCGATGTGAATGACGTCGGGGGCCATCCCGCGCCGCGGGAGCGCGGTGCCGCGTCTCCAGTTCCATCCATCATCGGAGACCAGCGAAGAACCCCCGGTGCCGTAGGTGTAGAATTTGCCGTTGCATCGCACCACCGTGGACGGGTCGTGGATGCCGAATTGGCCGTCCAGCGCCAGCGCCAGCGAAGCCAGTGCGAGAGCGGTTACCAGAAAAGTGTGTTTCATAGGATCTTGGATGAATTCTCGCCGTCGGCGCCGGTCTTGCGGGCACGGACCGAGTAGGTGTAATCTTCACCGCCGCCGCTGCCTTCGCGTCCTTCGGCGTAAAGGCCGCCATCCGATTCAACAGCCAGTCCGTCACCCCAGGAACCAACCCTACCACGCAAAGTTGGTGCGGGCTAGGTTTGGCACGGTGTCGTCTGTTCAACCTGAATGGAATCTTATGGTTGCTTCCGGGAGAGGGCTCACTGCCGGCGGTTCTTAACCGTCCAGCTAACGGTTAACAGGGCCAAGTCCAACGCTCCGTTGATCCGAAGCACCAAATGATTACATCACCTTGGAGTGCCGGACACACTGCGCACAGAACACCCCTTTGCTGTTCGACCGCGCCGGTCGCATTCGGAAGAGACGGCTGTGCGGGCAGACATGGGTGCTGACCGGTACCCTCGGAATCCGCACTGCTGAGGGAAGTGCTCGGGGTTCAGCTGGCTCGACTAACGGTTAAACCGGATACCCCCCGCGTCTTTCTAAGGACATAACAATGACATTCCATTACGCTTATGCATCTCGACACCGTACCAAACCTAGCCAGTGGCGGGCCAGGGCGGTACCATACTCCAACCACGGTGGGAGTCGTTCAACAAGACAGTGAAGGTGCTGTTTCTGGGATCGGCTCCGCTGAAGGACATGGAACCAGGACTTTCAGCGAAGCATTGACCACCGCCGGAATTCACAACGTGTACTTCGAGTCGCCCGATACGGCCCACGAATGGCTGACGTGGCGGCGATTTTTTGGGGAGGTCAATAATGCATGGCAGCAGGCAGTCATTTGCGGTATCAATACTAGTCGCGATTCTTGCCGGAACGTCGGCTGCCCAACCTTTGTTGGTGGCCATCGACGCCACTCGTACGGGGCAGCCCATCACGAAGCTGATGTTCGGCGGCTTCATGGAGCCGGCTACGACCCAGGTTTGGGCCGAAATGTTATCGGACCGCAAGTTCTTCAACCAGATCAATTCAAAGCCTGCCCCGGCGACGGCAGGCGGTTTTGGCCGAAGGGGACCGCAACGCAGGTGGATGCCAGTGGGCGCCGACGAGTTTGTCGTCATGGACTGCGAGAACGCTTACGTAGGCGAGTGGAGTCCGCTCATCCGGTTGGAGGCGGCAACGCCACACGGCATCAGCCAGTCGGGGATCACGATGCGCGCCGGCAGGACCTACACGGGGCGCGTGGTGATGTCGGGCACCCCCGGCGCGAAGGTGGACGTCAGCTTGGTCTGGGGCGCGAATCCGGGAGATCGCCAGACGATCGGCATCCGCACGCTGACCGGCCAATACGCCAGGTTTCCCCTGAAGTTCACGGCAAATGCAGACACTAACGAAGGCCGCTTCGAGGTTGTCGGGACCGGCACCGGCACGTTCCACATCGGAGCCGTTTCCATAATGCCCGCGGACAACGTCTCGGGTTTTAAGGCTGCGAGCATCCGCCTGCTGAAGGAACAGGGAATCTCGATTGCGCGCTGGCCCGGCGGGAATTTCGTCTCCGCCTACGACTGGCGTGACGGCATAGGCGACCCCGACAAGCGGCCACCCAGGCGTGAGCTTGCGTGGAACGGGCTGGAGTCCAACGACATGGGCATCGATGACTTCATGACCTTCTGCCGCCTGCTGGGCGCAGAGCCCTACATTGCGGTGAACACGGGGTTCGGCGACGCTCACTCGGCGGCGGAGGAGGTGGAGTATGTGAACGGCCCCGCCACGAGCCGGCTGGGACAATGGCGCGCAACGAACGGACATCCCGCGCCCTACGGCGTGACGATCTGGGGAATTGGCAATGAGATGTACGGGCCGTGGCAGTGGGGCCACATGGCCGTCACCCAATACCCGGAAAAGCACAACCTCATCGTCAAGGCGATGAGGAAGGTCGATCCGGCGATCAAGGTGATCGCCTCCAGCGCCACTCCCGAGGAACTGTCCTGGACCTATATCGAGAACCGGCAGTTGGGTACCTTCCCGGGACGAGAGCAGGTGAACGACAAGGTGCCGTTCGGCTTTGGCACAAGGTACGACTGGACGGGAGCGCTGCTGGCGCGTTCCGCCGACTATATCGACTATCTCGGCGAGCACTTCTACGGATACCCGAACCTGGCGATTGACGTCGAGAAACAGGCGTTCGTGGAGGCTAACGATCCGTTCGCCGACAGAGTACGCCGGATGTCGAACAAAGTGCAAATGAAGTTTGAGGCTTGGGATGAGTATCTGAAAAGGATGCCGGCGCTGAAAGGGAGGGAGATCAAATTCGCATTTGACGAATGGGCGCCCCGAAACCGGCCGGTGAGTCCGTCGAGCGCCGCTCCCGCCGTCAGCAATCCGATGTTGAATCCCCTGACCAATGCCTTGGTCTACCACGAGTTCTTCCGGCACTCGGACATGGTGGCGTTGGGTGTGGCCACGGGAGGCATGGGGACGCTTGCGATGAACGCCTACGGCGATGCGGCCGGGTTCCGCATGGAAGGGCTGGTGATCAAGGTGCTGCACGACCACTTTGCCGGCAGAATGCCGGTTGCCGTCACCGGTAACTCGCCCCAGCACGTCGTCAAGGGGACTCTCGGGGTGGATCTCCCGGCGCATGCGTCCGGAAGTCCAACCTACCCGCTTGACGTGTTCGCGGCGCTGAGCGCCGATCGTAAGAGGGTTGCTATTTCGGTGGTGAACCCCACCGAAACGACGCAGGATTGTGAACTGAATCTGACCGGCGTTCAGCCAGCTGGGGCTGCCCGGCTTTGGCAACTGACCGCTCCCGCCGGGGCTGTGGCGCCATCGCCCGCCCCCGGGCCGGGAGGCTTCGGTTTTGGCGCCCCGGCCACGATGGCGGAAAGCTCCTTGCCACAAGTGCCACGCAGAATCACGTTACCGCCCAGCAGCATGAGTGT
>JADGNS010000172.1 GCA_017883355.1 Candidatus Solibacter sp. | reverse complement strand
GTCCCAGTTGAGGATGGCGTTGAAGGCCAGGAAATAGGTGCCCTGGGTTTGCCATCGCCAGAAGGGGCGGAGCGCGAACATCACCACGTGGCCGGCGCCCAGCGGCATGTCGACTACCAGCGCGCGGTTGGCAATGGCCTCGCCACCGCCCAAGGTGCCGGAGAGCAGCATATCGGTGGCGTTGGCCGGGAACTGGAGCACTACGCGGGGGCGCGGTCCGGTGTCAGCGGCGAAGGCGCCGCGTCCACCTCCGCCGCCACCACTTGCCCCGCGACCGCCCGCACCCGCTCCCGCCGCTCCCGCGCCGCGACCGCCGCGTCCTCCGCGACCACCGCCCGCGGCTTGCGTCGCTGCCGTGGCTGCGGGTGCATCGCTCGGGTCGAGCGGAGAGGTGTAGATGGGCACGGCGTTGGGCGTAACGTTCTGGCCCGCGCCGCCATTGATGGCGCCGCCCGCTCCGCCGCGTCCGCCACCGCCGCCGCCGAATCCGCCAACCCCGCCCGCTGCGGCCGCGGCATTGAGTACGGGATCCTGGTTGAAATAGACGGGCAGATCCTTGCCGTCATAACCGTAAGCGATGGGGCTCTTGAGATCGCTGAAAACGCCGCGCAGGATGGAACCGCGGGCGAACAACTCAGCGGGATGTTCCACGGTGACGCCGCCCGCCAGATTATACTCGGCCATCAGGGTCGACGTGGAGCCTTCGGTGATCAGTGTGCCGCCCTGCTGGACGAACCTGGCCAGCTCCTGCAAACCTTCGAAACCCATGCCGCCGCGGATGTCGTCGGTCTCGTCCACGCCGCCCAGATTGGGCGTCTGCTCGGTCTTCTTGTAGGGGATGGGCGCGGTGCCGGTCATGGCGATGCCGTTGATCATGGAGGCGGAGGTCCCGCCCACGTGCGGGAAAATGATCACGTCGTACTTGGAGCGCAGGTTGCCTTCCTTGAGTTTCTGGTCGGCGAAGTAGGTGTAGGGCACGCTGTAATAATCCAGCGCGGCGCGCACCCATCCTTCATCCTGCGTGCGCGACCAGGAATGGATGTAGCCGATGCGCGGCGTGGTCAAGGCGTGGGTCTTGACCGGCGGAGCGGCGGCCACGGCCCAGGCGGAGAGCCCGAGATCCTTGAGCTGCGGTTCCAGGCTGGCGCGATCCGCGTTGGGGATGATGAGCGCGCCGGCGCGCAGTTTGCGGCCGTTGAGGTCGAAATCCTCTTCGGCCACCTGCATCTTCACGTCCTTGTTCTTAAAGCGGAACGTCATCAGGTTGTTGTCGCTGGTGTGCTCCACCACCAGGACGCCGCCCGAGCCGTCGTTGCTCATCGTGATGCCGCCGGGCGCTTTGGCGTCGGCCGCGAGCAGGGTCATCGGCTTCTCGAAGATCGATTGATCGGCCACCTTGAGGAGCTTGACGTTGCGCATATACTGCATGGTCCAGCCGGTGTCATCGTAGGGGCGCGGATTGGCGACGGGATAGTTCTGCACGCCGAAGTACATTTCGAGCAGGGTGTGATAGGGCTGGTCGCCGCGGATTACGTAGTCGCCGATGGCCACATCGACGTTGCCGATTTTGAAGGCGGCGCCGGCGGTGTGGACCTCGATGCCCTGTCGGCGGAGTTCGTTGACGAGGTCGGCGGCATCGGCCTTGCGGCGCTGCGTGGCGGGGACCACCCAGGCGAAGTCGGGGCCGTTCTTTCCCTTCTCGATGGCGCGCTTGTTCTTCATCCAGTAGTTCTCCAGATACAGCTCGTGATCCTTGGCCACCTTGTTCATGGCCAGGAGGAGCGCCGATTCCTGGATGTTGGTGTTATTGCGCGGCCCCCAGGCGATGGAGGGGAGCGGCGGATTGGGGCGGTACCATTCGCGGCTGGTCGCCGTGGCGCCGAGCGTCAGGTTGGGGTTGACGTCGGGGCCGTAGCTCTGGACTTCATAGAAGCGGCCGAAGGAGTTGTGGGTGATGGCGATCCAGAAGAGGTAGTTCGGGACCCAGCCATCGTAGAAGCCGTAAGTGAAGACGCCGGGAACGCCGCGCTTGGCCATTTCCATGACTTCGGTTTGACCCAGCAGCCACCATTCGTCGATGGCGATGGCGTCGAGCGCGGTGTTGTAGGGACCGGTGCCGGTGGAGACGTAAAGGTAGGACTGCGCCTCATGCAGATCGTGCAGAATGGTGGGGTGCCACTCGATCACGCCCTTGGTGAAGTTCTTGGTGATCTTCAGGTACTGGCCCATGCCGTCGCGATTGTTGTCGTGCTGCACGTACTTGCCCCAGTACATGAGCGGCAGGCGCTGGCCGGTGCGCTTGTTGTAGTAGTAGGTGTCGACTTCGCGCTCGCGGCCGTCCACTTCGATCACGGGAGTGATAAAGGTGATGGAGTTGTTGCGGATGGTCTGGATGAACGGGGTCTCTTCGACGATCAGGCGGTAGGCCAGCTCGATCAGCATTTCGGGTCCGCCGGTTTCCGGCGAGTGGATGCCGCTGTTGGCCCAGTAGAGGGGCTTGCCGACCTTGATGAGCTCGCGCGCCTGGTCGTCGGTCAGTTTGCGCGGGTCGCCAAGCTTGGCGAGGATGTCCTTGTACTTATCGAGATCCTTGATGGTGGCCTCGTCGGCGATGGCGAGGATGACCTGATCTCGACCCTCCTCGGTAGTACCGATCTTCCAGAATTTGGCGCGCGGGGAGGCTTTGGCCAGGGCCTCGTAGTAGCGGTAGATGTCCTTGGCGTAGGTCAATTCGCCAGGCTTGCCGGGAATGCGGCCGAGGAATTTGAGGGGCGAAGGGACGGTCTCCGACGCGGGCATGTGGTCCACCAGTTCGGTGGTGATGCGCGGGTCTTGCAGGTACTCCTTGATCAGCCTGGTGTACTCTTCGTCGATCTTCTGCGGCGCTGGAGCGGCGGGGGACGGCGCCGGTTTCCCTTTCTTAGCCTGGCCGAAAGCGGGGCCGGAAACGAGTGCAAGGGCGAGCAACGCGCCGCCGAGTCTGGAGCGGAATGACATAGTTGAGATCCTTCCCTGGGATCTCAAAGTCTTACCTCTTTAGGGTGCGCGTGTCAACTCCCGTGGCATAAGGCTCCGCCTTGTGCATCCGAGCGAAGCTCGGACATGCCTTCACGATGTGTCTGCGATTCTACCAGCCGCGCTGGAGGACTACTTCCCGTGCCAGATGGACTACCTCGGGCTTGACGAGACGCCGATAATCTTCCTGGCGGAGATGGACCACGTCGCGGTGCGTGCCGGCATTGAAAACGATTTTCTCGTCAGCCAGAAGATTGGCGTCCATCAGCACTTTCATGTTGTACAGGTTGCCGAAGGGCGGCATGGCGCCGAGATCGCAATCGGGGAAGATGCGCGCCAGTTCCGTCTCGGTGGCGAGGCGCGCCGTATTGCAGCCCAGGGCGTCGCGCACTTCCTGAAAATCCACCACCTTGCTGGCGGGCAGCACCAGCATCTTGTACTCGCCGCTGGCAATCACGATCACTACCTTGGCGACCTCCTGGGGCGGCACGTGTTCGACGCAGGCAACTTCCCGGGCCGTGTAGGCCAGGGGATGGACCGTGCGCGTGTAGGCGACACCGCTCAGGTCAAGAAATTCTTGCAGTTTACCTAGGATGGGCATGCAGAACCTCCGGGGATATTGTGCACCCCGCGAGGGGCGAAGTCCAGGGGCTATTCGGCTATTCTCGCCAGTGCTGGCTGCTGTCCCCGATTTCGCTCTATGCCTGGCGGGCCAGTTCCAAATTGCGGGCCCGCAGCCAACGCAGGCGGTTCTGGTGCTCCTGGTAGAGCGTGGTGAAGCCGGCCCAGTAGTAGCCGAAAACAAACAGCGCCAGGAACGGGATCGAAAGGAAGTTGTACGTGGTGATGGCGAACACGACCATGCCCAGGAAGTATGTCCCGACGGCGATTTCCAGGTAAGGCAGCCAGCCGCTGCGCGCGCGGTACTGTTTGTTCTCCAGCTTCATGGGC
The DNA here is from genome assembly GCA_017883355.1 of Candidatus Solibacter sp. Lineage (GTDB taxonomy): Bacteria > Acidobacteriota > Terriglobia > Bryobacterales > Bryobacteraceae > Solibacter. The sequence goes on along the minus strand of JADGNS010000172.1, from coordinate 3,972 downwards.
CGCTCGCCGATGGCGAATTTCGGTGTGCGCACAAAGCTGGTCTCGATGCCGAACAGGGCTTCCAGCACGGCGCGGGTATTGATGATCGTGAGACCCACGCCGACGGCCATCAGCATGGGCAGCATCAGAATCGAGCGCTTCCAATTCTTGGGGTAGAGCTCACGCTGCGCCACCACGTAGAACAATGAGATCGACCAGAAGGACGCCACAATCAGCGGCAGATCCAGAAACATCATCTGCCAGACGCCCATGTAGAAGCGCACGATCATGACCGGCAGCATCAGCGCCGAGACCACGATCATCATCGGGTAGGTGATATTGGGCGTGAGGTGCATGAAGGCTTCCATCTTGATGCGGCGCGAGATGGGCGCTCGCAGGATGGAGGGCAGCAGTTTCATCGCGACCTGCGTCAAGCCCTTGGCCCAGCGCGATTGCTGCACCTGGAAGCCGTGCATTTCGACGGGCAGCTCCGAGGGGCAATCCAGGCCGGGGACGTACATGAAGCGCCAGCCCTTCAACTGCGCGCGATAGCTGAGGTCGGAATCCTCGGTGAGGGTATCGTGCTGCCAGCCGCCGGCATCGGCGATCATGGCCACGCGCAGAATGCCGGCCGTTCCGTTGAAGTTGAAGAAATATCCCGCGCAGGAGCGGGCGCCGTGCTCCAGGATGAAATGGCCGTCCAGCAGCATGCCTTCCACTTCAGTGAGGAAGTTGTAGTCGCGGTTCAGGTAGCTCCAGCGCGTTTGCACCACGCCCACGGTGGGATCTGTGAAGTAGTGAATCGTGCGCGTCAGGAAGTCCGTGGGAGGGATGAAATCGGCGTCGAAGACGGCCACCATTTCCCCGGTGGCGCTCTTCAGCCCTTCCTGGAGCGCGCCCGCTTTAAAACCGTGGCGATTCGTGCGGTGGTGATACTCGATGGGGTAGCCCAGCGTGCGGTAGCGTTCCACCAGTGCGCCGGCAAAGGGCGCGGTGTCGTCGGTGGAATCGTCCAGCACCTGGATCTGGAGCAACTCCCTGGGGTAGTCCATCTTGATGGTCTCTTCGATCAGGCGTTCCACCACGTAGCGCTCGTTGTAGAGCGGCAGTTGGATGGTGACGCGGGGCAGTTGGTCGAAGCGCTTCGCCGGTGCGATGGTCTTGTTTTTCTTGTGCTTGAAATAAGTGCGGATGATGTCGTAGCGATGCAAACCGTAGATGGAGAGGATGATCAGCACGGTGAAGTAGGGGATGAGCATCGCCCAATCGAACCACGCCAACTGGTGAATTCCAGCGAAAGGGTTGTGGAGGATATTCTGAATCAGCCGTTCCGCGGGAGAACGGTTTACCAGCAAGGCAAGCAATAAACTTGACGACATAGAAAAACCGGCACGGATCCGGTCTACCGGGGGCATATCAATATTAACAAATCTGATACCCCTCGCGTGGGTGGGGGTCGGTTCAGTCCCCGGATTTGCGGTAGACCACACCGTCTTTCATCACAAAGCGTATGTTTTCCACCTGCCGGATGTTCTCCTCGGGATTGCCGGGACAGGCGACGATATCGGCCAATTTCCCGGCTTCCAGGGAGCCGGTACGGTCGGCCACGCCGAGGAGTTCGGCGTCCAGGGAAGTGCCGGCCTTGAGCGCGTCGATGGGCTTCATCCCCAGGTTCACCAGCAAGTGGAACTCTTCGGCGTTGCGGCCGTGCGGATAGACGGTGGCATCGGTGCCCACCACCACCTTGACGCCGCGGGCGATGGCTTTGCGAACCGTGGCATCGAGCGCGGCGATGGCCTGGCGCGCCTTTGCCGCGATCACGGGGGGCAGGTAGCCATCGGTGAGACGTTCCTTGAGTCCTTCGGCGGCCATCAGCGTCGGGACGTAGTATGTGCCGCGGGATTTCATCATGTCGAGGGCTTCGTCGTCGAGGAAGCTGCCGTGTTCGATGGAGTCGATGCCGGCGCGGATGGCGATCTTGGCGCCGGTTGCGCCGTGGGCGTGGGCGGCGGTTTTGCGGCGCAGGGCGTGCGCTTCGGCCACCAGGGCGTCGAGCTCGGCCTGCGTGAGCTGCGGGGTATCGACGTCGTCGGTGAGGGAGAGGACGCCGCCGGTGGCGCAGGTCTTGATGACGTCGGCGCCGTATTTGATGTTGTAGCGTACGGCCTGGCGCGCCTGGTCCGGGCCGTTGATGACGCCGTCGGCGATGCCGGTTTCGCGGCCGAAGATGTTGGGGGCGAACCCGGCGGAGGAGTCGCAATGCCCGCCGGTGGCGCCGATGGCGTTGACGGCCACCAGCATGCGCGGGCCGGGAATCTTGCCGGCGGCGATGGCGTTGCGCAGGCCGACATCGATGTAATCGCCCGCTCCCACGTCGCGCACCGTGGTGAAGCCTGCCATCAGGGTACGGCGTACGATATCGACGGCATCGAGCGTGCGCTCCGGGATGTTCTTCTTGAGAGCGTTCAGTTCCTCGTTACGGTAGTCGCGCTCGTAGGGGTAAGTGAGGTGGGTGTGCGCGTCGATCAGGCCGGGGAGCAGGGTGGCGTCGCCGAGATCGATGGTTTCGGCGCCGGCGGGGAAAGCGGCTTTGGCGCCGACGGCGGTGATCTTCCCGTTGGTGACCACGACCAGGCCGGGGGAGACCACATGATCGCTCTTACCGTCGAACATGTGGGCGGCTTTGAGGACGTAGCTCTTGTCGGCGGCGGATAGCGAAAAGCAGATCGCTAGTAGCGCGAGCAGGATTCGGTGCATTTGTAGATTCTAGCGCGGGACTGCCGGGATGCGCCCCCCGCCGGTGTTGCGGCATCGGGCGTGTCAGCCTTTGCGCCCATCCCGCGCAAAGCGTTCGTGCCAATCACTACGTGCGGACTATTCTCATTTTGGCGGTGCGGGTGCTTGAGCACTGACATCCGCTTGAATAAAGATCTTCAGGCCGACAGCCCGAAGGATACCAATGAGGCTGCTGTAGGTTGGATTTCCCGTGGCGGTGAGCATCCGGTAAACCGATTCTCTGGCGACGCCCGCCGACTCGGCAACCTTGGCCATTTGCCTGGCTTCCGCGACATCGCGAAGAGCCACCAGAAACATCTCCTCGGAGTCCTCCAGTGCGGCATTCAAGTAAGATGCGGCCTCTTGTGGATCGGCCAAATCTCCCAGCAGGTCTTCGCGAAAGTCCGTTGTTCGCTTAGGCATTGTAGTTCCCCCAGCACTCCTGTGCTTTCCTGATATCGGAATCCTGGGTATCCTTGTCTCCGCCGCCGAGCAGAATGATCTGATCGCCGTCAATTCCGAAATAGATCCTGTACCCAGGCCCGGTATCGAGCTTCAGTTCGTATACACCGTTCCCAACTGGCTCACAATCTCCGTAGTTTCCGTTCTGCTCGATGCGCCTGATTCTGGCGTTGATCCTGTTGCGCACGTCGACGTCAAGCTTCCGCAGGATCCACTCTCGGAAAGGGCTCTTGCCGGCAGCGTTCCGGTAGTTCCTGGCTTTTCTGGCAATCGGTTCCACAGGCCGTCCAGTACACCGAGTGATTTAAATATCACAAGACGATGGTACCATGTCGTGACGCTCCCTTACCGCGCCGCCACCGGGATCACGAAGCGCAGGGCGGTGTGGGTGGGCGAGAAGGCGGCAACTTTTGTGTCCTTGAGGCCGGCGGCGCGGCCGGCATCGAGGACTTCGATTTCACGGATGACCTGGACTCCCTTGGGGTAGACCACCCAAAGCGCGCCGGCCGGCTTGAGCGTGGCGGCGAGTTTCGGGATCTGGGCCAGCGCCTGGCGGAGCGGGGCGGCGAGGAAGATCAGGTCGGCTTTGGCCTTTTCGGCCACGGTTTCGACGTTGCGCAATTCGTCGAGGAATTCGTGGTCGAACTCGCCGGCGAGGCGCACGGTGAGGCCGGGCTTGATGCCGAGTTTCTCGGCGCGGGAAGGGGGATGGAGGATCTTGCGCGCCCACTTTTCGGCGGCGACGCCGAGTTCGAG
>JADGNS010000171.1 GCA_017883355.1 Candidatus Solibacter sp. | reverse complement strand
ATCACCAACATGCACGAAGGGTCCAGGTTGCCAGGATTGTTCTCCGGAGAGAAGGATGGGACGAAGATGTAGTTCCCATTCTTGTCAGTGACCGTCAGGAAGTCCTCGTAAAACAGCGCCAGATCCCGATAAGCCGGAACCACGCGCTGGCGGAGGAAATCCAGATCGCCCGTCACAAGGTAGTGGTCCCAGAACAGGCGCACGCACCAGCCTCCGGCCGAAAGCCAGTAGGGGTGCGGCCACGTCTCCCCGGTCGAACCTGCAAAGTCGTACATCTTATCGACGCCCTCGTCTTTGGTCGGCGTGAGGGAGTAGTGGGCGCCGCGCATGCCGTAAATATTCTTCGCATTGGTGTGGTAGTCCGGGTACAGGCTCTCCATCCAGTTGAAGTAGGCGTCCATGCCTTCCCGGTGATCGCCCTGCGGACCCGGCGCAATCTGCAGGTTGATATTGGCATTGGTTTCGGCCGACATGGTGCAGTACTTACCGCTGGTCAGGATGAACCAATAGCGGCACATCTCGAACAACTTTTCGAGGAAGGCCGGCGAATAGCCCGGGCTCGACCGCTGATCGGACAGAAGTTCCTCCGAGGACATGCCGTATTGCGCGGCGCCGCCGAAATCCACCGTCACGCGGTTGAGCATTTCCGACTGGACCTTGCGGGCCCGCTCGAGCAGCGCCGCGTAGTCCGGCGTGACCGCTTCCACTGCCCTCCGTACGGCCTCCACCTGCGCCTCGCTGTAATCGGGAAGATGTTCGATGCGCGTGAGCAGCATCACGGACGATGCATTTTCGATTGCCAGCGTGTCGCCGTCCATTCGGGCCGTGCCGCCGTTGCGGATTACGCGGGTCACGCCGGCGTAGCCGCTGTTGTTCACCGAGGGATCGAAAACGCCCTTGAAGATCAGCCGCTGCTCGTTGAAGTCCTGCTGGGCATTGCTTAGTCCCGGCGCTCCTCCTCGCCCTCCGGCGGTGCCGGCCGGCGCGCCTCCTCTCCCTCCCGCGGCCGCCATTCCCATGCCCATTCCTCCGCCGCGGCCGCCTCCCGCCGACCTTCCCATGGTGATTCGGACGTTCAGCGGCTGTCCTTTGGGAGCGGTGAGCCATTGAACCACGACGTTGTCGGGCCGGGACGCGAAGAGCTGACGAACCCATTCGCCGCGCTCGTCCGTCCAGTGAACTTTCAACTCGGTGCTTTCGAAATCCACCGTTCGGAGATAGTTCTTCACCGACGCAGTCCTGGGGTACTCCAGGCGCATAGAGAATCCCGCGCCTCCGCCCATCCCCATGCCGCCGCTGATGGCGGTCTTGTGCCATTCGTCGTAACCGAGTCTCGCGGCTTCGTGGTATTTTCCGTCCAACAGCATTTGCCGCACTTGCGGGAAAACACTCGCGATCTTGGGTGCCTCGAAGGGCCTCCTATGCGGCGTGAACAGGCTTTCGTGGCGGAAGGTGATCTGCTCCGAGTAGGGGTCGCACGCGGTATCGATACTCATCGCCCCATTCCCTGAGAGGTGAAGCGCATCGCTCGCGGGCGAGATGCTGCAAAAGCCTCGCCGCGGCACGATCTTGCGCTGGACCCGTTCCGACAGCGGCATTGGCGAGATTTTCACTTCCGTCCCGCTCGAATCCCGGATTGCCGGCGGCTTAGGCAGGAGCTCATCCCGCCGCACGCGGCGAAGATAATCGGCGGAACGGTTGTCGGCCGGCGGGGTGAAGGTCGGCGGCGTCTCCACAGAACCAGCCAACCCGGCGGCGATGGCGCTTTTCTTGATAAAGCCTCCGCAATTCAAAGATGCCTCCTCATCGGTGCAATCCAGTTGCGGCGCGATCGCGGTCAATTACGGACCAAGTTACCCGATTCTACCTGGTTTTGTCAGCGTTCGCGCACCTCTTACGGCGCGGAAACTCGCCCCCGGCGGCGGCTGCGCAATCCGCCTGACTCCGGCGTGGCAGAGCACGCACCACTCGCCGGTCGGAACAGTGCCCGAGCCATGTAGTTATTATCAGAGAGGACTTTATGGGAAGAACCTGGACCCGTTCGTTTCTCGTTTGCATGGCTGCCGGCGCGCCGCTGCTCGCCGCGGACCCGGTGCTCTGGTACCAGCACCCAGCCCAACGCTGGGGCGACGCCCTACCCGTGGGCAACGGAAGATTGGGCGGCATGGTTTTTGGCGGCATCGCCAAGGAGCACGTCCAACTGAACGAAGACACCATCTGGAACGGCAGGAAACGCGACCGCGTAAATCCGGAGGCGCTCAAGGCCTTGCCGGAGGTGCGTCGCCTGCTGTTCGAAGGCAAGGTCCGTGCGGTCGAGGCGCTGGAGGACGAGAAGATGATGGGCATCCCCAACCGCCAACCGCCGTACCAGCCTTTGGGGGACCTGAACATCGAGTTCACAGGCCACGACAACGCCACCGGCTACCGTCGCGAACTGAACCTCGCTACCGGCGTTGCGCGAGTTACCTATCGCGTGGGCGACGCGACCTTCACTCGCGAGGTGTTTTCTTCCGCGCCGGACCAGGTTGTGGTAGTGCGAATTTCGTGCGATAAGCCAGGCCAAGTCTCGTTCCGCGCCACGCTCGCGCGTTCGCAGGACGCTGAGGTCACCGTCGCCGCGCCCGACCGCGTCATCCTGACGGGCGAAGCGATCGCCCACACAAATTTCTGGATCTCCGCGAACCAGAGCCCTGCGGCCCGCAAAAAGGAAACGGACCAACTGGAGCCGGCCGGCGTGAAGTTTCGCGGGGTGTTGCGCGCCATCAACGAAGGCGGCAAGGTGGCGGTGTCCGGGACCGATATGGTCGTCTCCAATGCCAACGCCGTAACCCTGTTGGTTGTCGCGGCGACAGATTATCGCGGCGGCGATCCGGCCGCGGCGTGCGCTCGATATCTGGCTCGGGCGGCCAAGCCCTACGCTACGCTCAAGGCAGCACACGTGGCGGACCACGAGAAACTTTTCCGCAGGGTCGAAGTGGAACTGCCGGGGACCGACCCCTCGGTCGAGACGCTCCCCACGGACGAGCGCCTGGCGCGAATCAAGAAGAACCAGGACGACCCGGGCCTCGCCGCTTTGTACTTCCAGTTCGGCCGGTACCTGCTGATGGGCAGCAGCCGTCCCGGAACCATGGCAGCCAACCTGCAGGGCATCTGGAACGATCTCATGGCGCCGCCATGGGATAGCAAGTACACCACCAACATCAACGTCGAGATGAACTACTGGCCGGCCGAGGTCGGCAACCTTCCGGAAACCACGGGACCCTTCTTCGACCTGGTTAAGATGTCGCTCGAAAGCGGGCGGCGCACCGCGAAGGAGATGTACGGCGCGCGTGGTTTCGTGTTCCATCACAATATCGACGCCTGGGCCGATACCGCGCCGGTCGACTACGCCTATTGCGGCATCTGGCCGATGGGCGGCGCCTGGATGGCGCTGCATTTCTGGGAACACTATCAGTACGGCCTTGACCGTACTTTCCTGAGCCGCGAGGCCTACCCGGTCATGAAAGAGGCTTCGCTGTTTCTCCTGGATTTCCTCATTGATGACGGCAAGGGCCATCTGGTCACCAACCCGTCACATTCGCCGGAGAACAGTTACAGGCTGCCGGACGGGACAGTAGGCCGGCAGACGGTCGGCGCCACCATGGATTACGAGATCATCTACACTCTGTTCCACGCCACGATGGACGCCGCGCGCATTCTGGGGATCGACGCCGATTACCGCGGACAGTTGGAAGGCGCGCTCAAGCGCATCCCGGATCTCAAGATCGGGAAACTTGGCCAGTTGCAGGAATGGAGCGAGGACTACGAAGAGAACAGCCCCGGGATGAGCCACGTCTCACATTTATTTGCGCTCTATCCGTCCGATGAAATTACCCTGCGCGGCACGCCCGAACTGGCTAAGGCCGCGCGCGTCTCGCTCGAGCGGCGGGTGCAGAACGGCGGTGGCAGAGGCGGTTGGTCCTCGGGTTGGTACTCGGACCTTTGGGCCAGGCTTGAAGACGGCGACCGGGCGTACCAGCATGTCCACAATCTGCTCTCTACAGCCGCTGAGAGCCTGCTGAACGCCGGCCGGCAGTTCCAGATAGACGCCAACTTCGGCGCGTGTTCCGGCATAGCCGAAATGCTTTTGCAGAGTCATTCCGGCGTGATCGCAATTCTGCCGGCGCTGCCTTCCGCCTGGCCGGATGGCCACTTCCACGGACTGCGCGCCCGCGGCAACGTGGAAGTGGACTCGTCCTGGAAGGGCGGCAAAGCGGTTACGGGTTCGCTGCGTCCGGGCGTCGCAGGCGAGTTCGCGATCCGGCCGCCGCATGGCCAGCGAATCGCGAGGATCCAGTCCGGAGGCCAGACAGTCAGATCGGCGGAATCCGGCGGCGTCTGGAAGGTCCGCCTGGAGCCACGCAGGGAATATACGCTTGTTTTCCAATAGGAACGCCGGCGCGCGGCAACCGTTCCGGGCGCGGATGAGGCGTGATTATCGGCTCACGCGCCGGCCGCCTTTTCCGTATGGAGGTACATCTGAATGGTTTTCAAATCTCACTGTCTCCTGATTGCGGGCCTCTCCGCCGCATGCGTCTTCGCAGCTTCCGATGACACTCCGTTTTTCGCCCCACGGGTTGAGCGGTGGGGCGTCCAGGAGATCACCCTACAATCGCGGCAAACCTATGGCAATCCTTTCGCGGACGTAACCGTTCAGGGCCGCTTCCGCTCGCAGGGGAAGGAGGTCACGGTCGACGGCTTCTACGACGGCGGTCACACCTGGAGGGTCCGCTTCATGCCGGACACCGCGGGAGCATGGTCTTTCACAACGGTATCGGCCGATCCGGAACTGAACGGAAAATCCGGATCTTTTGCCGTTGTCGATCCCGGTCCGGGCAATCACGGCCCCGTGGTGGTTAAGAATCAACGCCATTTCGCCTATACCGATGGAGCCCCTTACTTTCCCCTCGGCACGACTTTGTATAACTGGCTGAATCGCGACCGCGACCTCGAGATTCGCACGCTCGCGACGCTTTCGCGCAACCCGTTTAACAAGGTGCGGTTCCTTGTCTTTCCCAAGTGGATGGTGTTCAATCGCGTGGACCCGCCGCTGTTCCCGTACGTGCAGCCGCAACCCGGCAAGTTCGACCTGGACCGGTTTGACCCCGAGTTCTTCTCTCATTACGAATCGCGAATCCGCGATCTCGCCGCCCTCGGAATTGAAGCGGACATCATCCTCTTCCATCCTTACGATAAGTGGGGATTCGCCAGCATGGATCAGCGGCACGACGATGCCTACCTGCGTTACGTAGTGGCGCGGTTCGCCGCGTTCCGGAACATCTGGTGGACGCTCGCCAACGAGTTCGACGTGTTCCCGCAACAGAAGGACTGGCGGCATCTGGGCGAACTCATAGCCAGGATCGACCCATACGGCCATTTGCGCGGGATTCACAACTGCTGCGTGGCCTTCTATGACAATTCCCAACCGTGGATCACGCATGTCATTCTGCAGGACATTACTCCGCAACGGCGAACCCCGGCCGCGCGCGACGACTCCTCCATCGCACTCGATGCGAGGAAGATCGGCAAACCCGTGCTGGTGGACGAGTACGGGTATGAAGGAAACAACGGCATGGCGTGGGGCAACCTGGGCCCTCGCGAAGCGGTTGAGGAGCACTGGGCCATCACCATGGCGGGCGCCTACGGCTCTCACGGGGAGACATACGTCAACCCGGGCAATCTGCTCTGGTGGTCGGTGGGCGGAGAACTCGTAGGAGAAGCGCCGGCGCGGCTCGGCTTTCTAAAGCGGATTATGTCAGAGGCGCCCTATACCGAAATGGAGCCGGCGCCGGAACTGATCGTGAATGGCAATCCCCTGATCAGCGCGCTGGCCCAGCGAGGATCGTACTACCTTTTCCATTTTGGCCAAACCAAGGAGGCAGCCGATTGGAATATAGGCTTCTTCGGGCCCGCCACGCCATCGCAACCCCTCCCGAAGCCGGACGGACCCGTCCGATGGGCCGCCAGTCGCGTGCCGGAGTTCCACATCGGGCAAGGAACGTTCCGAGTCGACATGATCGACACCTGGAACATGAAGACGTACTTCCTCGGCTACACTACCGGGCCGGTGCAGAGATTCCAGCCGGAGATCGCCCCGGGCGTGATGAGATTCGTCAAAGTCCGGCAATCCGAGCCCGGCATGCGGACGGCCGCGGTGACCGGTCTGCTGAACGAGTTCGGTTCGCGCCCCCGGTAACAGGATCGGGAATTCGCAAACCATCGAGCACGCTCCTATAATGATCGGAGATCCATGTCTTCTATTACGCGCCGCGACGAGTTCTCTTCCGGTCTTGCGCTCTCCGCTTCGTCGGTGCGCGTCGATGCCAGCTTCGGCGAAGGGGCTACAAAAGCTTCGAATGGAGATCCAAGTGAACAAGAAAACCGAATGGACGAGGCGGCTCTTCGCGGCCGCCCTCGCGGGTTCGTCCGCCATTGCTCAGACTTCGGCCGCCCCTCAGGCCGTCCCGCCGTCCGGTGCCCCCCAGGCTCCGGTCGCGCCGCCGCGGAGGCCGCAGCAGCCCGAGCCGCTGCCGTTCGCGGATACCCTGGTCTTCACGCGCAAGGACGTTGAACTGCATACCACGCCGTACCCGCTCGCGCAGGTACGCTTGCTGGCCGGCCCGTACCTGAAGGCCGCGGATGCCAACCGCGCGTACCTCATCGGCATCGCGCCGGACCGGCTCCTGCACACTTTTCGCTTAAACGCCGGGCTGGCGAGTTCGGCGCGGCCACTCGGGGGATGGGAAGAACCCAAGGGCGAGCTTCGCGGCCACACCATGGGGCACTACCTCTCGGCGTGCGCCTTGAGAGCGGCTTCCGCGGGCGACAAGGAAATGAAGGCGCGGGGCGATGAACTCGTCTCCGAACTCGCCAAATGCCAAGCCAAACTGGCGGGCGGTTATCTGAGCGCGTATCCCACCGAGTGGTATGACCGCCTAGAGAAGCGCCAGCGGGTCTGGGCGCCCTTCTACACCTACCACAAGATCTTCGCGGGCCTGCTCGATATGCACGTCCACGCCGGCAACAGGCAGGCGCTGGAAGTCGCAACCGGCATGGCGGCATGGGCGGACCAATGGAGCGCTTCCAAACCCGAAGCCCAGATGCAGGACATTTTGCGGGAAGAGTTCGGCGGGATGAGCGAATCTTTCTTCAACCTCGCCGCCCTGACCAGCGACCTCCGCTGGGCAAAGGCGGGCGACCGGTTCCAGAAGAAGGAGTTCCTCACGCCGCTCGCGCAACACCGCGACGAACTGCGCGGGTTGCACACGAATACGCACGTCCCGCAGGTGATCGGCGCGGCGCGGCGCTTCGAACTCACTGGCGATCCGCGGTTCCGCGCGGTGGCGGAATTCTTCTGGTACGCGGTGTCATCCGCGCGCACATTCGCGACCGGCGGAAGCAGCACCCAGGAATTGTGGCGGACCTCCCCGGGCAGGCTGGCCGCCGAGTGGCGGACAGGGCCAAACCACCAGGAATGCTGCTGCTCGTACAACATGATGAAGTTGACGCGCCACCTCTACTCCTGGACCGGAGATCCGCGTTACTTCGACTACTATGAGCGCAACCTGCTCAACCACCGCCTGGGCGCCATACATCCCGAAACAGGTCATTCGGTCTACTTCCTGTCAATGGCCCCCGGCGCCTGGAAGGGGCTCTGCGACGAAGAGAAGTCATTCTGGTGCTGCACCGGCACGGCGTTCGAAGAGTTCTCAAAACTGAACGACAGCATCTACTACCGTGACGAGCGCGGCATTTCGGTGAATTTGTTCATTGCGTCTGAATTGAACGACAGCGAGCGCGCGATCGGTCTGCTCCAGGACACGCGCTTTCCCGACGAGCCTCGCACGACGCTCACGATCACGAAAGCGCCCGCGTCCTCATGGACGCTGCGCCTGAGGATCCCGTCGTGGGCT
>JADGNS010000170.1 GCA_017883355.1 Candidatus Solibacter sp. | reverse complement strand
CCGTCTCGCCATGACGGGCGCCATCCGCAAGGTGTTCGCCGAGAAGCCCGAAGAGTTCGATCTCCGCGCCTACATGAAGCCCGCGCGCGAGGCCATGAAGAAGGTCGTCGCCCAGCGTATGACCCAGTTCGGCCAGGCCGGTCACGCCAAGGACTACACCCCCATTCCCATGGATGTGATGGCCGCCACTTACAACAGGAAAGCAGTCACCGTTTAACTTCAGCGCCCCACCACTGCAATTCGTTAGCCTGCAATGGTGGGGCACGCTTTAGCTTGCCGATGCCCGCTTGCGGGCGCATTTTTCCCTACCGTCACCCTCCTGCCTTTTCGTACGGAAACTCACGTCTCTCTTCAAATTGCTTCAATTCTCCGGGCACACTGGTCGACACGCTATGGTAGAGTGTCTGCTAGACCATGCCCAAACGGGAACGCTATCAAAACCGCATCGAGGTGCTCCAGGGAACGCTCGACCTCCTGATCCTTCAGACCCTGCAATGGGGACCCCAGCACGGGCACGGCATCGGGCAGGCGATTCGAGTCAATTCACAGGACGCGCTCCAGGTGGAACATGGATCGCTCTACCCCGCGCTGCACCGGCTCGAACGTCAAGGCTGGCTGGTATCCGAATGGAAAATGTCTGAGGCGAACCGCCGAGCCAAGTATTACAAACTTACTCCTCAGGGCAAGAAACAGGTCATCGAGCGGCAATCGAAGTGGAAACAACTGGTGCGGGCGGTCGCCCGCACGATGAAACCCATCCAGGAGTAGCTCATGTGGCAGCGTGTCTTTCGCAAGAAATCGCCTGACAACGATCTTGATGCGGAACTGCGCTTCCACATCGAAACCGAAGCCGGCCAGCTCATGGAGCGTGGCTACAGCCGCGAGGAGGCCGAAATGCTTGCCCGCGAAATGTTCGGCAATCGAACCCTCATCGCCGAGGTCACCCGCGAGAAAACCGGGCCGGTATGGTTTGGCCGGGTCTGGCAGGACTTGCGCTACGCGGCGCGCGTCTTTCGCCAAAGCCCCTGGTTCAGCGTCGCCGCCGTCGTGTCGCTCGCTCTCGGCATCGGCGCCAGCACCGCGGTCTTTAGCATCGCCGATACCGTCTTCCTGCGCCCTTTGCCGTATGCAGACCCGGGGCGCCTCACGTGGGTCGCGATCCGGTTTCCCGCCTCCGGGTTGGAGTTTGTTCCATCGCCGGATTACGTGGCCTGGCGGCGGGACAACCGCGCCTTTCAGGAACTGGCGGCCACGCAATTCAATTGCTGCGGCGCCATGATCATGAACGGGACCGATGCCGCGGAGGTCTACGCCGCGCGGGTATCGTTCAACCTCCTGGCCGCTCTGGGCATCAGCCCGATGCTGGGCCGCGGGTTCACCAGGGAAGAGGAACTTCCCAACGGACCGCGAGGCGTGTTGCTGACGTATCGGTTCTGGCAGAACCGTTTTGCTTCGCGCAAAGAGGTCGTCGGGCAGTCCATTACGCTCGATGCACGGCCCTATACAGTGGATGGCGTCCTGCCGGAGACGTTCGTCTTCCCTATGGATGTGAAGGTAGACGTCCTGACTACACTGCCCGTAGCTCCAAACGCCAGCCATCATGACCGCGCCATGTCTACCTGGGCCGTGTTCGGCAAGCTCAAGCCGGGCGTCACCCTGGTTCAGGCCCGATCCGACCTGGAGAGACTGTTCGCTGTCGGCAAAGCCGACCTGCCGCAGATGTTTCGCTCCGATACCAGCCTGGTGCTCCAGCCGCTGCAGCAACATCGCGTAGGCAATGCGCGTCTCCTGCTGTTGGTATTGGCCGGAGCCGCCGGGTGCCTTCTGTTGATCGCCTGCGCCAACGTCGCGGGCCTTCTGTTAGCTCGATGGGCGGCGCGTTCTCGCGAACTTGCTGTCAGGGCCGCCATTGGCGCCTCGCGCGCCCGCCTCGTCCGGCAGTTGCTGACCGAGACGTCGCTCCTCGCCGCGCTGGGCTGTTGCGCCGGCCTGGCCCTCACCTCCGCCGCACTGCGCTTGTTCGCTCACTACGCCGGCAACGAAGTGCCGCGCTTCAACGAGATTGCCATGAACGCGCGGGTCTTTGGCATCGCGCTGTTGGTCTCCGCGCTAACCGTCGTGATATTTGGCGTACTCCCGGCCGTGCGCGCCGGCCGAACCGACATCCGGACCGTGTTGCACCAGGCCGGGCGGCCTGGCCTCGCAGGCGGTCATCCGGCGGTGCGGCGCGCTCTGGTGGTTATCGAAGTCGCACTCTCCTGCATTCTGCTCTCCGGAGCGGCCCTGCTGCTCCAAACCCTCTGGCATCTGGAGTACGGCCATTTGGGCTTTCAACCGGAGCACTTGCTGAGTATTTCGATTCCTCAGCAGCGCCCCGCCATCACAACCGACAACTGGCGGTCGATTGGGGACGAGATTGTGGCCCGTCTCCGCCGCCTCCCTGGTACCACGTTCGCTGCTGTAGCGGAATGCACCCCCGTCTCCGCAGGGGCCTCGTCCGGTACTTTTTCCCGGTCGGACCGGCCCTTGCCCGAGAGTTTCCATCGCGGCGACAGTATCGCGATGTGTGGAATCGGCCCGGACTATTTTGCGGCGGCCGGCACGCTCCTGAAGCGGGGACGCGCTTTCGCGGATTACGACTTCGACCGCCCCGACACCGCCGCGATAATCAATGAGACCGCGGCGCGGACCTACTTTCCGGGCGAGGACCCGCTTGGCAAGCAGATCTTGGGCCAGCAAGGGCATTGGAAGACGGTAATCGGTGTGGTCGAGGATTCAAAGAATCATGGCCTCGGTTTGCCGGCCATGCCTCAGGTGTTTGTCAACAAACTGCCGGTGTATGCCGGCTCGGACCTTCAATTCCTGGTTCGCAATGTGGGCGATGATCGCGCCGTCGAGTCTGCCACTCGCGCCCAATTGCGGATTGCAACCCCTGGCGTGTTTGCAAAGTTTGAAACACTGGATCAAGCCATCGGCCGGATGACCACCGCCCCACGCTTTAATGGCATGCTTCTCGCCAGCTTCGCAGGCATCTCGTTCCTCATGGCGATGATCGGCGTGTATGGCGTGCTTGCCTTTGGCGTGGCCCAGCGCACCCAGGAGATTGGCATCCGTATCGCCCTCGGCGCTCGACCGCGGCAGGTGCTTGCCCTCGTGCTGCGCGAGGGAACGCTGCTCATGGGCATCGGAAGCGTAGCCGGCCTATGCGGAACCCTCGCTCTCACGCGATACATGAAAGGCCTCCTCTACGAGGTGAGCCCTACCGATCTCAGAACCTGCGCAGGCGTAGTTCTTGTCCTATTTATTGCCGGAGCCGTCGCGACCTGTTTGCCCGCCCGGCGCGCCGCGTCCGTAGACCCTACCCTCGCCCTGCGGCACGATTGAGATTACGCAGCCTCACGAATCTCGACCGACAGGCACTTTCCAAGCACCCGGAAGGCGGCTTCCAGTTGGTCCTTTCTACTTTAGCCCAAGCACTTTCGAAGGTGTTCTTGGTCTTCTCTGCGCTTTCCTCTGCGTTCTCTGCGTCTCTGCGTTGAAATAGCCTTCCCGTCTGGCCTGTCCCGCTCAGTGACTCGGCTTGTCGCGCGGCGGCTCGTACGCGTAGAAATCCTCCGTGAAGCGCCGCTCGTACGTCGATAGCAGTTCCCGTATGCGCGCCGCCGACGGCGATTTCAGCAGCAATCCCGCGTGGTGATCGTGCTCCAGCCGCCAGACGATTTCCGCATCCTGGTACGCCGACGTATCGGGCTGCTGCTGCCGCGCCAGAGAGATCACCAGCGCCGCGTAGTCCTCATTCGCCACCGGCGGCCGGTATCCGCCCTCCGCGCCCGCCACCTCCACCTTGGCCCATTCTCTCCACAGGTTCAACCCCGTCGCCGCTTCCACCAGGTCCACAATATGAGCGCCGCCCACCCGCGCCGACGTCTCCAGGAAATAGATACGGCCATCCGATCTCGCCTTGATGAATTCCGTGTGCGACACCCCGCGGACCATGCCCAATCCCTCCATCACACGCTGATTTTCCGCCACCAGCCGCAGCGCATCGTCGCTCTCCCGCTCCAGTATGCGGGTGGTGAAGATGCCGCCGCCGTGCGAGACTTCCATCGGCGGACGCCCGTACCCCGAGGCAATCGCGAATACCACCTGCTTTTCCGAAACGATGCAGTCCACGTGAAAAATATCGCCCGGCACAAAGCGCTCCAGCAGGTAGAAGGACTGCATATCCCCCAGCAATTCGATCGCGGGCCACAACTCCTCCGCGCGCTCAATCTTCTTGATCCCGATGGCGCCCGCCATCGAGCGCGGCTTGAGCACCCACGGAGCCGGCGTGTTTTCCATGAATCGCCGCAAAACGTCGTAATTCAGCACGGGTACGAAGTCCGGGACCTCGATGCCACTCTCGCGGGCCTTCATTCGCATCGCCAGCTTGTCGCGGAAATGGCGCACCGTAGTCTCGCCCATCCCCGGCAACCGCAGGTGCTCGCGCAAAGCCGCGGCCATTTCGACGTCGAAATCGTCCAGCGCCACGATGCGGTCAATCGCGCGGCTGCGCGCCAGATAACTCACCGCCTTGACGGTGTCCGCGCGGTTCCACGCGTGGTCCTCGTCGGGCATGTAAAAGATCTCGTCGATGCTCTCCGCGGGCCATTCGGCCTTGCCCTGGAGACTCAGCGAGGTCACCAGCAGGACGCCGCATCCCTGGCGTTTCGCCTCGCGCAGAAACTCGTGGCCTTTCTCGTAACTGGCGAGACACAGAATCGTCATCTTCCCTCTCCCGAATTTCCATCCCGCGGCCCCCGCGGGAACAGGTATTGCAGCACATCGCCCACACGGGCGCCCCACGCGCGCTCATGGTGCGGCGCGCCCGGCACCTCGCTGCACCGCATATCGACGCCCTCCCGCCAACCCTTTTCCGTCAGCGCATTGCGCAGCAATTTCAAATCGGCGATCGCCTGGTGCGGCACATCCCCTTCCTCCGTCCCCGTATCCAGCCAGATCCGCGCCCGCCCCTCCGATTTGTAGGCCCGCACCATCTCCAGAATAGACCGATTGTCCCACCATACCGAGGGCGAGAGAATCGCCAGCCGCCCGAACACCCGCGGATACAGCAGTCCCGTCTCCAGCGAAACCAGCGCCCCCAGAGACGAACCGCCCACCCCGGTGTGCGCCGCCGACCGGCGCGTGCGATACTCCCGGTCGATGAAGGGCTTCAGCTCCTGCGTCATCATCCTCGCGTAGCGGTCCCCCTTGCCCCCTTTCCTCCGCCGCGGATCCTTCGTAGGCGTGTACTCGGAGATCCGCCGGACACCCGTGTTGTAGACGCCCACGATGATCAGCGGCTCCACCGTGCCACGCAGAATCAAATCGTCCGCCGTCACATCCACCCGCCAATCCTGGCCGCCGAAAGCCGTGTGCGGATCGAACAGATTCTGCCCATCCTGCAAATAAAGCACCGCGCAGGGCGCGTCGCTGGAGTCGTATCCGGGCGGAAGATAGACCGCGATATCGCGCGGCGTGGAAAGGTAGCGTGAAGCAAATCGCGGATGCAAACGGATCCGCCGCTGGTCTTTGGCTCGATTCTCGGACAACGCACCAGTGTAAGCTATTGCCAATCCAAGATGGGCTCTTGCCACTAAAACCGGGGACAGACGGAACGTAACCGATGCGCATTCAAGGCCGGAACCCGAAGCCCTGCTTTTCGTCGATCTCCTGTTTCGGGGGACGGCCTCCTTCTTGGGGCGTCAAGGGCCGTCGCAGAACTCCTTCCAGATCCGCGACGAAATCAGGTGCGTCCAGAAGGCGGTCGGTTTGGGTGCCTCGGCGATCGCTTCCGCATCCGGGTTATGAACGCCAGCTCATGAAAGAACTGCTCCGGCTGCTCGGCCCGAAATAACCACGCGAACGCGATCCCGAGATCGGTGACACCAACATTCAAAAAACTTCGCATTCCCTAACCCATTGCTTTCCCAACTGCTTACAAGCCATCGCACCCCCGAGCCCCCGCTTCTCCCACACCCCGGTGTGCCATCCTGAACATAGAAGGGGAGGCCGCTCCCTCGTTCTCCCGCTCGAAGCAGCGGCAAAGCCGGACAAGCATGTCCGGCCTCGTGGCACTTAAGTCATTTAATTTCAGTAAACCGATGCCAAAAAGCTGGACATGCTTGTCCGCTTCCGCTCTCCGGCCCCTCCGTACGCCGCTGCCGGACTTGCCCGCACCCATTCCCAACCGCTAGGATGGCGAGGGGATGCAAAGACAATACATCAAGTGGCACAGCCCGTCTCTTCACCGCGACATGGAAATCCTGGCCTTCGGCGACCGCGGCTTTCCCCTGCTCGTGTTTCCCACTTCCGGCGGCCGTTTCTGGGAGTACGAAGACCGCGGCATGGTCAACGCGCTACGCCCCAAAATCGACCGCGGAGAGCTGCAGGCCATCTGCGTGGATACCGTAGATCAGGAGTCCTGGTACAACCGTTCGATCCGCCCGGAGGACCGCCTGCACCGCCAGAACGCCTTCGATGCCTACCTCGCCACCGAAGTGGCGCCCTTCGTCCGCGACCGCACCAGTTGGCCGCAAATGGGCACCACCGGATGCAGTTTCGGCGGCTACCACGCCATCAACTTCGCCCTGCGCCATCCCGACTTGGTCACCTACGCCGTCAGCATGTCCGGCGCTTTCGATATTCCGCGGCGTTTCCTCGACGGCCACTTCAACACCGACGCCTACCTGCACAGTCCGCTCGACTACCTGCCCGGCCTCGAAGACCCCTGGTTCCTGGAACGCCTGCGGCGCAACTACTACGTGCTCGCCATCGGCAATCACGACCCGCTGTTCGATCAGAACGTGAAAATGGCCCACGTCCTCGGTAGCCGCGGAATTCCCCACATCATGGACGTCTGGGAAGGCTTTGGCCACGATTGGCCCTGGTGGTACAAAATGGCAGAGAAGTTTTTCCTCTAAGGAGACCGCATGGCAACCATCGGAGTGCTTTACGGAATGGAAGAATCGTTTCCCCCCGCATTGGTGGATCATATCAATGCGCGCGGCGCAAACGGAGTCACGGCCGAACACCTCAAGGTGGGCGGCGTCGAGATGGCTGCGCCTTGCGGCTACAGCGTCATCGTCGACCGCATCTCCCACGATATTCCGTTCTACCGCTCCTTCCTGAAGAATGCCGTGCTCACCGGCACGAAAGTCATCAACAACCCGTTCTGGTGGAGCGCCGACGACAAGTTCTTCAACTACGCCCTGGCCGCGAAACTGGGCGTGGCAGTGCCCCCGACCGTGCTCCTGCCGCACAAGAAACTCCCCGCCGGCACGACCGGCCGGAGCATGCGCAACCTCGAGTACCCCCTCGATTGGGACGGCATCTTCCGCTACGTCGGCTTCCCGGCATTCCTCAAGCCGCACGATGGCGGCGGCTGGAAGAACGTGTACAAGGTGGACACGCCCGAGCAACTGTTCGCCGCCTACGACGAGAGCGAACAACTCTGCATGACGCTCCAGGGCGCGGTAAAATTCCAGGAGTACTTCCGCTGCTACGTGATCGACCAGCGGAAGGTACATGTGATGCGCTACGATCCCGGCCAGCCGCACCATCTGCGCTACGTGCCCGGCAATCCCCCGCCCTCGCTGGCCCTGGGCGAACGCATGGTGGGCGATGCGCTCAAGCTCTGCCGCGCGCTGGGGTACGATCTCAATACGGTGGAGTTCGCCGTGGAAGACGGCGTACCCTACGCCATCGATTTCATGAATCCGGCGCCCGACGCGGGCCTCGAATCCGTCGGACCGGAGAATTTCCGCTGGATCGTCGAGGCGGTGGCGGACATGGCGATCTCCCGCGCCCTGGCGCCCCCCGCGCCGCTCGAGTATCGCTGGGCCAATTTCCTGGGTGTGGCATAAGGCTCCGCCTTGTGCATCCGAGCGAAGCTCGGAAGAGTTTCCTGCAACC
>JADGNS010000169.1 GCA_017883355.1 Candidatus Solibacter sp. | reverse complement strand
GGACGGCCACACACGATCGCCAACCTGAACAAACGCATCCTGAAGCCCACGGCGGAGAGCCTCGGCATGGGCTGGGTGTCCTGGCACGCCTTCCGGAGAACGCATGCGACACTCATGGACCAGGAAAATGCGGCGATCGCCGACCGAATTGCGCAGATGGGCCACAGTGCTCTCGCCATGACCCTAAAATATACGTCGGCGGACATCGAGCGGCGTCGCGGGATCGTGGAGCTGGTTTCGGCGCTAATCCACGGGAGCGGCGGACGAGAACCAAGCGAGAACCAAGGCTAGATGGGCTGTGAAGGTTCCAAATACGTCTAAAGCCCGTCGTTACGGGGTTTTGGAGTGGCTCCCCGGCGAGGATTCGAACCTCAATTCACGGCTCCAAAGGCCGCTGTCCTACCATTAGACGACCGGGGAAGGTTAGTCGAAGGGTTAGCTCTTCCAGTGTACCCGTCTGTTCCCTCTTGCCGCAACGTCCAGTCCACTTCGCCCACCTCGTCGTCCACCTCGCCCTTCGCCATCCATCCATCCCACCTTGACTCGCTCCTCCTTCCCTTACCGCTACAATGAAAAGTGGAAGGCAATCTGGACTGGTGTTCGGGGCGGTCTTCAAAACCGTTCGGCGGCTGTTGAAGTCGCTGGTGTGTTCGATTCGCACTGTCTTCCGCCATCCCCGCGTGAACTCGCCCCATCCCCAAGCTCCCGCCAATTGTGCAGTTCCTCACGTAGCCTGCCCTTGTAGGGTCTGATTCATAGCGATTCTGACCGCCTCTATCCCTATACTGTGAGCAGAGTCGCACTCAGTTTTTGACGGCATGACACCACATTCCGCTGGGAACGGTTTTGGGTATCCAACTGGACGTCCACCTCTCGCCATGACGTCCATTCTCAGCCGTCTTTGGCCGCTTGCGGCCGGCGACACTGCTGTCTCGAGGTCAGGATTCTTATGGAAAACGCTGGGCAAAACACTCCCTCTCGCGAGTTCGAGAATGCCTTGATGTACCTTCCGCGAAAAGCCCCCACCAGCTATCGCAAACGTCAGGTTGTTTTCGACGAAAACCATCCCCCGGGCGCCATCCACTTGATCCTTAAGGGCCGAGTGAAAGTAACCGGCCGCCTCCATGACGGTGCCGAAACGGTCGTCGATATTTGCAGTGCCGGCGATTTCCTGGGCGAGAGTTCCCTCCTTGGCAGCACCGCGTTCTCCGGCCGCGCCGTGGCGCTCGACAATGCCTCCCTCGTGTCCTGGACCATCCCGGAAATCGAGGAACAATGCGAGCGCCAGCCCAAACTCGGCATCGCCCTCCTTCATCTGTTCGCCCTGCGCGGGCAGGACTCCCAGGCTCGGCTGCAGAGCTTCGCCCTCGACAAGACCCCCGAGCGCCTCGTCCGCTCCCTGCTCCGCTTTGGCGATCGGATGGGCACCCGCACCGGCGATGGCTGCATTGACATTCCACCCCTCACCCACCAGGTCATCGCCGACTACGTGGGCACGACCCGTGAAATGATCAACCTTCAGATGAGCCAATTGCGCCACCAGGGTTCACTCAGCTACTCGCGCAAGGGGATTCAGATCCGCGTCCGGGCTTTGCGCGATCACCTGCGCCTCCCCGGCCGCCAGCGCGACGGCCTGCCCAGTGCCGCACCGGACCCGTCCGACATTGCCGGCCCGGCAGCTTTAACTTAGGAAAACAATTCCCTGCTGCCTAAATTCAAGGCGACATCGCGCGGTTGGTTAGGATAACTTCATCTTGAGTTCTACCGAATTCGTGAGGCAGCAATATGAAGTGGCTCCGGCTCGTGTGTCTGGCAGTGCTGGCCGGCGGGTTGGTGGGGAGTGGGGCGACCGCCGACCCCGCCGCGACCAATCCCGAGGGAACCAGCAGTACGGCGAAGTTGCCCCCCGTACTGCGACCGTCCGAGCCGGCCGATAGCGTGCAGATCACCCTGCCCGGCCCCCCTCCGGTCACGCCTGCCTTGAACACGCCTGTCCTGAAGAAGATCGCGGGCATCCCGCCCGTCGCCAAACTCGCACCACTGCCCAGGAAACTGGTCGAGGATGCTTCCCTTCGCCAGCCTATTCCGCTGCCGGTGGTCACTGCCGCCCCGGCGAAGCCCTCTCCTCGCCTGGAAATTGGACCCGAGGTAGCCGTTTACTGCAAAAGGCAGATCGGACACTGGAAGGAAAGCGACGCCCGCAAAGTGCTTGGCGAACCCAGCCGTCACCGCCCGGCCTATGACGAGAAGAAAGCGGTAAACGGCACCATCTATGCCTTTGCCGACCCCACCAGCAAATACAAGGAAGTGGAACTCGATTTCGATCTCCAGTCCGGCGCCCTGCGCACTGTGTTCGTGTATCCGCCGCGCCTCACCTGGGACGAATGCCGCCGCCTCTGGAACGGACCCGTCGCCGCCGCCAATGCCGCCCAGGGCCGCAAGTTCTACTCCTACACCAATCGCCGCCTGGACGTCCTGGTAGACCCCGCGGGTAAGGTCATCAGCCTCGGCTGGTACTGACCAAATAACCGAAACCCGTCCGCCGGGTCGCGCGTACCACAAATAGGCTGCTCACCGCTCCCGCTTTGAGCGTATAGTGTAGCTATCAGGAGTTTTCGGACTATGAAACTTCGCTTCAGAGTTCCACTGGCAGTTTTGGCCGCACTCAGCCTGTTGCCGGTGGGTGCTTTCGCCGGGGACAAAAAGCCTGGGGACAAAAAGAAAGACCCCGAGGAAATCGGCAACCGCGATGTCGGCAAGGGTGTAAACTTTTATTCCCTGGAAAAGGAAATCGCACTCGGCAAGCAGTTGGCGCAGGAGGTGGAGCGCCAAGCCAAGATCATCGACGACCCGATCATCGCCGAATACGTCAACCGGGTCGGGCAGAATCTCGTCCGCAACTCCGACGCCAAGGTCCCCTTCACCATCAAGGTGCTGGATTCCGAGGAAGTCAACGCCTTTGCCCTTCCCGGCGGATTCTTCTTCGTCAACTCGGGCCTCATGCTCAAGGCCGAATCGGAATCCGAACTGGCCGGAGTCATGGCCCACGAAATCGCGCACGTCGCCGCCAGGCACGGCACCAGGCAGCAGACCAAGGGACAAATCGTCAACTATGCCACCCTCCCGCTGATCTTCATGGGCGGATGGGCCGGTTACGCCATCCGGCAAGGCGCCAGCGTCGCCATCCCCCTGGGCTTCCTGCACTTCTCCCAAGCCATGGAATCCGAAGCCGACTACCTGGGGCTGCAGTATCTCTACAAGTCCGGCTACGACCCCACCTCGTTCGTCGATTTCTTCGAGAAGATCCAGTCGCTGGAAAAGAAGAAGCCCGGTACCCTGGCCAAGATTTTCTCCAGCCACCCGCCCACCGACGCCCGCATCAAGAATGCGCAGGTGGAAATCCAGAAGATCCTGGTGGCGAAGCCGGAATACGTGGTCAATACCAGCGAATTCAACGACGTGAAGAATCGCCTCTCGATGCTTCACAACCGCCGCAAAGTCGATACCAATACGGATCCCAGCCGCCCGCGCCTGCGCCGCGCC
Organism: Candidatus Solibacter sp.; assembly: GCA_017883355.1. Taxonomy (GTDB): domain Bacteria; phylum Acidobacteriota; class Terriglobia; order Bryobacterales; family Bryobacteraceae; genus Solibacter. The sequence continues at coordinate 4,449 of JADGNS010000169.1, read as the reverse complement.
CCTGGCAGCACGACTGGTCCGGTGGATGAGAACGAAGACGGCACCAAGCCCAAGACCGATCAGGACGAGCGCCCCACGCTGAAGCGCCGCGACGGCTAGCCGGTAATCCACTCCGCAAAACCAAGGGCGCTGCCAGCCGGCAGCGCCCTTTTTTCATTTGCCGCTCAGACACCGGTAAGCCCGCCGCGCCACAATTAATTCTTCGTTGGTGCTCAGCGCCAATACCGTCACCCGCGCTCCGTCCGCCGACACCACGCGATCCCCTTCGCCCGCGTTCCTGGCGCCATCCAGTTCGATTCCCAGGAACTCCAGCCCCGTGCAGCACTGCTCGCGCAGCCGCGCCGAATTCTCCCCAATCCCGCCGGTGAACGCTACCGCCTCAAGACCGCCCATCGCCGCCGCATACGCCCCGATGGTCTTCTTCACTTCGTAAACGAACACGTCCAATGCCAGCGCCGCCCGCGGGGTGCCGGCTGCTTCCAGATCGCGCACGTCGCCGCCTTCCACTCCCGAAAGCCCGGCCAGCCCTCCGCCCTTGGACAACTGCCGCCGTACTTCGTCCGCGCTCCACCCGTGACGATCCATCATGTACAGCACCGCGAATACGTCCAGATCGCCGTGGCGCGTGGCGTTCTCCAGTCCCGATTGTGGGGAGAACCCCATCGTGGTATCCAGGCTCCGTCCGCCCGCGATCGCGCACATCGACGAACTTCCGCCCAGATGGCAGCTCACCAGCTTCACCTGCCGCCCCAGCATCGCCGCCACGCGCTCCCCGATGTACTGATGCGAGGCGCCGTGGAAGCCGTACTTTTCCACGCCGTCCTCCAGCCACCCGGACGGCACGCCGTAGCGCCGCGCGTATTCCGGCATGGTCGCGTGGAACTCCGGCTCGAACGCCGCCACAATCGGCACCCCGGGCATCGCCTGCTGAAAGGCCTCGATGGCCGTCAGGTAGATCGCGTTGTGCGCGGGCGCCGCCGGCAGGAACTGCCGTAGCGCCGCCGTCACCTCATCGTCCACCACAAATGTCCCGCGATACTTCGGTCCGGCATGCACCGCTTTCAGCGCCACGCCGTCGATCGCCGTGGCGCCCGTCGAGATCTGCGCGATCGCCTCGCGATAGTTCGTCACGCGCTCCAGGCGCCCTTTCGCCAGCACCGTCTCCGACGGCATTTCCAGAATCTGATACTTCAGCGAAGTCGATCCCAGGTTCGGTATGAGTAGGTTCACTGGATTCCAGTGTATTGCGTTTTCACCGGCGCCAGACCGGCTGCCTGTCCGGCATATCGCGGTGATAGAGTGAATACGATATGCGACTCCGGAATGCCGTCCTTCCCCTTCTGCTGTTGCCCGCCGCCTCCGTCCTGTGCGCGGCCGACCAGTTGGATGCCGCCATCGCGAAATTGCGCATGGGCGACCTGGTAATCGAGGCCCCCGCCGGCGCCAAGGTGAGCGTCGAGCAGGTGCGGCATGAATTCTGGTTCGGCGCCACCCTCCCGACCGGGGTTTTCACCGGGCGCACCAAACCGGAGGACATTGCGAAGTTCAAGGAGATCTTCACCAGCCACTTCAACGCCGCCGTCATTGAGGGCTCCTTCAAATGGCACGAAATGGAACCGGAAAGAGGCCAGGTCAACTATGCCGTGGTCGACCGCATGCTCGCCTGGGCCGATCAACAAGCCATCCCCGTGCGCGGCCACTGCATATTCTGGGGCATACCGAACCGCGTGCAGCCCTGGCTCAAAGGTCTGTCCGACGACGAGCTGCGCTTAGAGATCCAGCAGCGGGCCCGGGCGATTGGCGCCCGCTACCGCGACCGCTTCGCCGAATACGACCTCAACAACGAAATGATCCACGCCAACTACTACGAGCAGCGGCTCGGCCCGGAGTTCATCAAGCAGATGGCCCTCTGGGTGAAGGACGGCGATCCCAATGCCAGGCTCTTTGTCAACGATTACGATATCCTGACCGGGAATCGGCTGGACGACTACGTGAAACATATCCGCCGATTGCTGGATATGGGCACGCCGATAGCGGGCATCGGCGTACAGGGCCACCTGCACGGCGACACGTTCGATCCCGCCGCCCTGCAATCGGCGCTCGACGAGCTCGCGAAGTTCAATCTGCCGGTTCGGGTGACCGAGTTCAACATGCCGGGCCAGCGCTCCAAGTACTACACGGGCGACCGCAACGCGCAGCTTTCGCCCGAGGAAGAGCGCGCCAAAGCCGCCAACCTCCAGCAATATTTCCGCATCTGCTTCGCCCATCCCGCCGTGCAGGGCATCATGATGTGGGGCTTCTGGGAAGGCGCCAACTGGATTCCCCAATCGTCCCTCTACAAACGGGACTGGACGCCGCTTCCGGCGGCGGAAGCCTATCGCGACCTGGTCCTGAAACAGTGGTGGACGCGCTGGACGGGCACCGCCGGGAGCGGGGGCAAAGTCACCGTACGCGCATTCTACGGCAGGCACCGCGTCACCGTGAACGGCAAAGAGATGCTGGTGGATTTGAGGAAGACGGAAGGAACAAAACTGGTCCACGGGGAGTGACCGTAACTCGGACTGCCGGGGGGACTGCCGAGCTTGTACTACTATTTACGCTTCCGGCAGCGGCGAGAGATCCGAGGCCCCCCGGCGATTGGCACTAGCCGTGCAATGAAGCCCGAAGTCCGCCCATGAACCCATCAAACAAAACTCTGGACCGCTTCTGGGATATGCCGTTGCGGGACCTGCTTGACCTTCTCAAAGCGGCTCCGGCCGGACTGACTTCGGCCGAGGCGAAACAGCGGCTGCGTCTCCATGGCCCGAACAGCCTGGTAGGGGAGTCGCGCTTCGCCGCGTTGATCGCTTTTCTGAGCTTTTTTGGCAATCCCCTCGTCTTGATCCTGCTGGCGGCCAGCGCCATCTCGATTGTGCTGGGCGATCCGGTCGGCGGCTCGATCATCATCGCGATTGTCCTGCTCAGCGTGGTGGTGAACTTCTATGTGGAGTTTCAGGCGCGTCATGCGGTGGAGGATATTCGCAAGCAGGTTGCCACCACCGCGGCGGTTTTGCGTGATGGACACGAACTGGAACTGCCGACCGCGGAACTGGTCCCCGGCGATATCGTCCGGCTCAATGCCGGCGACCTGGTGCCGGCCGATGCCCGTTTGCTAGACGCCAAGGACCTGCACGTGCGCGAGAGCGCGCTCACCGGGGAGTCCCTGCCCGTCGACAAGGCGGCGACCGATCTTCCGGCAGGGCAACACGGCATGGCCGACGCCGGCAACAGCGTCTTCCTGGGTACGGCAGTGCAGACGGGAATCGGCACCGCGGTCATCGTTCGCACGGGCAAAGATACCGCCTTCGGCGAGATCGCCCAACGGCTCTCCAAGCGGCCGCCCGAGACTGAGTTCGGCCGCGGCATACGCCACTTCGGGATGATGATCACGCGCGTGATCATGCTGCTGGTGCTCTTCGTCCTGCTGGTGAACATCGTCTTACATCGACCGCTGCTGGAATCGTTCTTGTTCTCGGTCGCGCTTGCCGTCGGGATGACGCCGGAGATGATGCCGATGATCATCACCATCACGCTGGCGCAGGGTGCGCGGCGGATGGCAAAGAAGAAGGTCCTGGTCAAGCAACTCTCGGCCATCGAAGACTTCGGCAGCGTGGAGATTCTTTGCAGCGATAAAACCGGAACCCTGACCGAAGGTGAGATCGTGCTGGACCGGCACGTAGACGTCCTCGGGCAAGACAACGAAGAAGTCCTTCGGCTTGTGTATCTCAACAGTCACTTTCAAGCCGGCATACGAAGCCCGCTGGACGACGCCATCCTGAAGCATGAGCACCCTGCCATTGCGGAGTTTGAGAAGGTGGACGAGATCCCTTTCGACTTCAACCGCAAGCGCCTGTCCGTGGTGACAATCCACGGCGGCGAGCGCCTTCTCATCACCAAGGGCGAGGCGGAGAGCGTTTTTGCCGTCTGCGGGACCGTCACCGTCGACGGGGCTCCCCAACCGTTCGACGACAGCCGGCGCGCCCAGGCGGCGGAGACGTTCCAGAAGTTGAGCGCCGACGGGTTCCGCGTCCTGGGAGTCGCCATCCGGAAGGTGGAGCAGCAGGCTGCCTATGCGCTCGCCGACGAGCGGGAGATGACGCTGGCCGGGTTCGCCGCATTCCTCGACCCGCCCAAAGAAGGGATTGTGGCGGTCCTCGAAGCGCTCCAAAAGAACGGCGTATCCGTGGTCATCATGACCGGCGACAATCAGTACGTGACGCAGAAGGTAGCCCACGATGTCGGGCTGCCTACCGGCCTCATGGTCACGGGCGACCAGGTGGATGCGATGGACGATGCCGCTCTGGCTTACCAGGCGGAGCACGGCGCCATCTTCGCCCGCGTGTCTCCGGAGCAAAAGAACCGGGTAATCATCGGCCTGAAGGCGCGCGGGCACGTCGTCGGATACATCGG
>JADGNS010000168.1 GCA_017883355.1 Candidatus Solibacter sp. | reverse complement strand
AACCGAAACCTATCAGTTGAAAGATCTTTTCCCGAAGCCCTTCGATGTCTCGTATCTTTAGTTTTTTTCTCTTCGTTCTGGCGCTGGCCGCCCAACCGGCGGACTTCATCTGGAGCGCGCGCTACGTGATCACCATGGACGGGCAGCGGCGCGTCATCCCCAATGGCGCCGTGGCCATCAAGGGCGACCGCATTCTCGCCGTCGGCACGAAAGCCGAAATCGACGCGCGCTTCCAGGCCAAACAGCGCCTGGACCGTCCCGACGCCATCCTGGCGCCCGGGCTGATCAACACCCACACCCACGCCGCCATGAGCCTCTTCCGCGGCATCGCCGACGATCTGAAGCTGCAGGACTGGCTGGAGAAATTCATCTTCCCCGCCGAGGCCAAGAACGTCACGGCCGATTTCGTCCGCTGGGGCACTCGCCTGGGGTGCCTGGAAATGCTGCTCGGTGGCACCACCACGTTCACCGACATGTACTACTTCGAGGACGTGGTGGCGGAAGCAACGAAGGAAGCCGGTATGCGCGGCGTGCTCGGCGAGACCATCATCGGCTTCCCCGTGGCCGACAACAAGACCCCGGCCGATGCGCTGGCCTACACGGAACGCTACCTGAAGCGCTTCCAGAACGACCCGCTGATCACCGCCGCCGTGGCCCCGCACGCGCTCTATACCAATTCCGATGAGACCCTGAAGGCCGCGCGCGCGCTCGCCAACAAATACAACGCGCCGCTGGTGATTCACCTTTCCGAAACCAAAAAAGAGAACGACGACGAACGGGCCAAGCGGCACACCACACCCACGAAGACGCTGGATGACCTCGGCGTGTGGAACGGCCGCTCGGTGGCGGCGCACGCCGTGTGGGTGGACGAAGCCGACATGGCGATTCTCAAATCGCGCGGCGTCGGCATCGCGCACTGCCCTTCCAGCAACATGAAACTGGCCAGCGGCGTGGCGCCGGTGACGCGCATGCTGGCGCTCGATCTCGCCGTGGGGCTCGGTCCCGACGGTCCGGCAGGCAGCAACAACGATTTCAACATGTTCGAGGAAATGGATCTGGCGGCCAAACTGCAGAAGGTCACCACCATGAACCCGCAGGCGCTGCCGGCCTCTCTGGCGCTGGAGATGGCGACCATCCGCGGCGCGCGCGCTCTCGGCATGGAGAAAGAGATCGGGTCGCTCGAAACCGGCAAGCGCGCCGACCTGATCACGGTGCGCATCGACCGGGCGCACGCGCAACCGCTCTACGACGCGGTCTCGCAGATGGTCTACGCGCTCAAGGGCTCCGACGTGCGCGACGTGATGGTGAACGGCAAGCCGGTGGTGCGCGATGCCAGGATCCTGACGCTCAACGAGCCGCAGATCCTGGCCAAAGCCGCCGAGTACCGCGCTAAAGTCGCCGCCTCCCTGAAATAGCGGCGAGGTCTAATCCCTCTCGCTCTGCTCTTCCACCAGTTCCCACAGTCCCCGGCCGCACAGATTCGGACAAGGCGGGAACTCCTGCTGTTCGGTGAAACGCTGCGGCGTCTTGCAGACGCTGCACCAGTAGATGCCGGTAACGGGCACGATCGTGCCGGGTCGATGATTCATTTTTCTCCGATGGGGCCGAGCAGCCAGTCGGCCAGTTCTTCCATGCGGTCCACCAGACGGTCCGGCGCCGGGTCGGCCAGCGTCTCCGGCTGGAACCCGTAGGTCACGCCGCAGGATGCGATGCCCGCGTTGCGCGCCGTCTGTATGTCCACGCTGCTATCGCCGATCATGAGTGTGCGATCGGCGGGGATGCCGGTCTCGCGCATCAGCGCGGCCACCCCGATGGGGTCCGGCTTCTTCAAATCGAAACTGTTGCCGCCGTAGACCTGGAAAAAATGGCCGCCCACGCCCAGCCCGTCGAGAATCGCGCGGCTGATGCGCACCGGCTTGTTGGTGAGCACGGCCATGCGCTTGCCGCCGGCGCGCAGCCGATCGAGGGCTTCGCGCACGCCCGGATAAAGCGTAGTGTAGTCCAGATAGTGCTCGCGATAGTATTCCAGGAAAAACTCGAGGGCCTCCTGCACTTCCGGTTCACTGGCCTGCGCGCCCATTGCCCGCCGGATCAGCACCGGCGCGCCGTTGCCCACATACGAGTACACTCGCTCGTGGTCGAGCGGGCTCATGCCCATATGGGTGCGCGTGGCGTTGACGGCGTGCGCCAGGTCCAGTTTGGAATCGATCAACGTGCCGTCCAGATCGAAGATCAGTAAATCCATGTCTAAACGGTGCCCGTTTTCTTCTTGCGCGGATGCCCGGCGCGGGCCATCGGTTTGCGCCGCACGCGCGGGCGCGTACCGCCCACGGCGTAGGCCACCATTTTCCGCTGCAGCGTATTGCGATGAATACCGAGTTGCTTCGCCGCGCAGCACTGGTTGCCATGGTTGCGCTGGAGCGCGCCTTGTATCATGCTCTTTTCCAGGACCTCGACGGCCTGTTGCAGGAAGAGTCCTCCGTCGAGCAGGTGTTCCACCAGCCCGTCAAATGTGTCTTTCATCTTATTTCTTCTCCCCGTTCGGCAAGTTGCGAATCCCTTTTTCCAGAGCATCGCTCCAGGCAGCCTTCACCTGGGCGTAAGTCTTGCGGAAGCCCTCTTTCAATTCGTGTGGCGCCATCGCCGCAAACATGCGGGCGGCATCCACTACATAAGGGGCCAGGCGGGAGTGGACGATGGCCTCGGGCGGCTTGTCACCCCGCGAAAATGCCATCGCTCCCATAATGATTGCGATTGCGAACACCAAACCACGCAGCAAGCCGAAGGCCGCTCCCAAAATGTGATCGACGATGGTTAGCCCGGTCACCTTCAAGAATCTGCCGACCACGAAACTCACCAGCGCGCCCAGCGCCAGCACGCCGCAGAATACCAGCGCGAAGCCGCCGGCGTTAGCCAGCGCCCGGCTGCTGGCATAGGGCAGCAGATAATAGCCGGCGTTGCCGTAGAACCAGATGCCCAACAGCAGCGCCAGCACGACGGAGACCAATCCGATGATCTGCCGTGACAACCCGCGGCGAACACCGGCAGCGATGCTGGCGGCCAAAATGATCGCCAGGACGAGATCCAGCCAGTTCATAGCGGGCGGCCGGTCAGAATCTGGTAGGCCTGGCGATACTTCCCGGCCGTCTTTTCCGCGACCTCTTCGGGCAGCGGCGGCGCCGGCGGTTGCTTATTCCAGCGGATCGATTCCAGATAATCGCGCACGAACTGCTTGTCGAAGCTGAACTGCGCTCCGCCGGGCTGGTAGGATTCCGCCGGCCAGAACCGCGAGGAATCGGGCGTCAGAACTTCGTCGCCCAGCACCAGTTGATCGTCCACGAAGCCGAACTCGAACTTGGTGTCCGCAATCAGAATCCCCTTGGTTTCGGCGTAGCGCGCGGCGCGCCCATAGATCCCGAGCGTGAGATCGCGCAAGCGCTTGGCCAGGTCCTCGCCGATCAGCGAAACCACGTGTTCGAAACTGACGTTTTCGTCGTGCCCCGACGACGCCTTGGTCGCCGGCGTAAAGATCGGTTCGGGCAGCTTGTCGCTCTCCCGCAATCCGGCGGGCAACTGGATCCCGCACACCGTGCCCCGGTCGCGATATTCTTTCCAGCCCGACCCCGAGAGGTAGCCGCGCGCCACGCACTCGATCTCGATCATCCGGGCGCGCTTCACCAGCATGGAGCGGCCCTCCAGTTGATCGCGGAACCGATGCAGCGCTTCCGGATACTCGTCGACGTTCGCCGTCAGGAAGTGCGTCGGCGTGACATCGCGCAAGAAGTCGAACCAGAAAATGGAGAGTTGGGTGAGCACCCGCCCCTTATCGGGGATTCCGGTGGGCAGGATGTAGTCGAATGCGGAGAGACGGTCGCTTGCGACGATGAGCAGCCGGCTTTCGTCCACGCTGTACACATCGCGCACCTTGCCTTGCGCATGCCGTTCGATTCCGCTGAGATCGGTTTGAAGAATGACGGGATTCTTTGTGAAGTTCACGCTTGCCTTCGCGTATCTATCGGGGGAGTACACCAAATGATAACCTGTCTGGCGGAGAAGTCAATCCACACGTTGAGGCCGTTATGTTTCAGGCGCCAGATTCAACCTGCGCGTCCAGGCCTTCCTCTGAGCTAACGTAGCAGCGCATGCGCGGTCATCACGAGGGCCAGCCCCAGCACCGACGCGATCATCTTCATCGTGGTCCACGTCTTCAAGCTTTGCGGCACCGTCATGCCGAAGTACTGCGTGACCATCCAGAAGCCCGAATCGCTGACGTGGGAGAATGCCGAGCCGCCGGCGCAAAGGGCCAGAATCAACTCGGTGGGCGAGTATCCGGGAATCCCCTTCACCAGCGGCGCCGCGATGCCCGCCGCCGTAATGATGGCCACCGTGGCCGAGCCCTGCGCCAGGCGCATGGCCGCGGCGATCAGCCACACCACCAGCAGCGGCGAAATCGCGCTGGTCATGAGGAGGTTGCCGGCGTAGCTGCCCACGCCCGAATCGACAATGATCTGCTTCAGCGCGCCGCCTCCGCCCATGATGCAGATCAAGGTGCCGACGGGCAGCAGCGCTTCGGTGGCCATCTTGGAGGCCTTCTCGCGCGAGAGCCCGCGGCGGATGCCGAAGAAGTAGATCGCCACCAGGGTGGTCAAGGTGAGCGCCGTGTACGGGTGCCCGACGAAGACTGCCACGCTCTTGAACGGCAGATTGCCGACACTCGCCAGGGTGGCGCCCAGCGTCAGCACCACCGGCAGCAGGAGCAGCAGAATCACCATCGGGATGGGCGGCGCGGATTCCGTTTCCGGCGCGCGCGTCATGATCTTGGCGATGTCGGGCACGGGGATGTAGATGCGCCGCGCGATCCAGGTGCCGTAGAGCATGCCGGCGGCCAGCGCCATCGGCAGGGAGAGCGCGGCGCCGTAGAGGATGGTGCTCCCCAGATCGCCGCCGAGCAACTGCGTGGCCGCGGCCGGAGCGGGATGCGGCGGCACCAGGGAATGCGTCATGGTCAACGCGGCCGCCATCGGCAAGCCATAGAACAAGAGCGACCGTTTGGTTTCGCGCGCCAGGTTCCACACCAGCGGCACCAGGATGATGAACCCGACCTCGAAGAAGATGGGCAGCCCCACCAGAAACGCAGCGGCGAGCATGGCCCACGCGGCGTGTTCGATGCCGAACTTTTGGAGCAGCCAGTCCGCCAGCGCCCGCCCGCCGCCGGAATATTCCAGGAAGCGCCCGATCATGGCGCCCAACCCCAGCACCACCGCGATGAATCCCAGGGCGTCGCCAAAGCCCGTCTGGATCGATTTCAGAACTTTATCCGGCGGCATCCCCGCAGCCAGGCCCATGGCCATCGCCGAGATCAACAGGGCGAGGAAGGCATGCAGCTTCACCACCAGAATCAGCAAAAGCAGCAGGACTAACGTGGCGACCGTGAGGCAGATGAGGTAGGTACCGTTGGCGGGCATGAAGCCGCCATTCTACACCGTTACCGCTTGCGGGGCCAAAACTCGCGAAACAGATCGGTCCCCACGTCCAGACCAAGCGTGCCGCCGGAGGTCCGCACGCCCGCTCCGAAGTTGGCCACGCGGGCCGGCATCCAGATGCGCGAGGCTTGTCCCGCGGCGAAGGCGCCGGTAATCCGCCCGGCGGCCAGCGTGTGCCCCGGACCGTTGTCGCGCGGCACCCAGAATGTCCCCAGCATGACGTGCTTGACGCGCGTCCAGACGCTGCCCTCTCCGAGACGATGGAAGTGCAGATCTTCATGCGTGAAGTCGCTGACGCCGAGTTCCATCGTGGCCTTGACGGCGCGCTGTCCGAACGAGTTTCCGGCACGCTTGGCGAAGCCGTCCATGCCGCGCCCCCACTCGGTGGGCGAGTTGATCGCCTCGTTAAAGAGCGCGCTGATCGCGGTCTTGACCATCGGCCCCTTCCAGATCAGCTTGTCCCGGAATTCCTGAAGATGGTCACTCTGGGCGCCGGCCGATCCCGCCATCAGGGACACGCCGCACACCGCCATGAAAATTTTGCGCATGATTCTTAGCGAGAATCAGCGCACGCCGAGCCCCCTAGTGGTGGAACGCACCGTGGGCGTCAACCAATCGGGTGACCGGCGTATCGCGGTGGCGAGTTTCAGGACCAATAAGCGCGATCTAGCTGGCGTGCGCCTCCATCCGCGGTTCGATCGGCACCGCCTTCGCCGTCACTTTCGGTTCCGGACGCACGATGTCGATGCTGCCCTTGAAATACGCCCCATCGTCGATGCTGATCCCCGCACCCTTGATGTCGCCGATCAAGCTCCCCTGCTCGCGAATCGCAATCTTCTCCGTCACCTCCACATTGCCGCGGACGCTTCCGAAGATCGCCACCTGGCGCGCCTTGATGTTTCCCCGCACCTTCCCGTTCGGTCCCACCGTCAGCAGGCTCTGCGATTCCAGCAGTCCCTCCACCTCGCCATCCACCAGCAGTTCCTCCCGTGAGCGAATCTCTCCCTTGATCGTCATGGAAGGGCCGATCACTGCCGACTGCTTGGATCCGCCCGTTGTCGCCGCCGGCGCAGCCGGAGCCGCCGATGCCGCCGGAGCGATCGGCGTGGGAGCGATCGGCGTCGGCGCCGGGCTCCGGATCGGTTCGCTCTGCGGCCTGCCGGTGGCCGGTTCGTCGTTTCGTTTATTCCACACTTGGGTATTGCCTCCTCTTTAGATCAGTGCCTGGTCCCACACCCGCAGCATCTGGAGGGCCAGTTGCTCTATGTATAACGATTCCTGGTTCGCAGCCCTATTTCGCGTAAGTTTTACGTACGATATTTTTCTCACGATGCTTTGCCGTGCAAAGAAACTACGCGCCACGGCAACGCCAAATCAGCCTTTTTAGGACTTTCTTATGACTCATCTGCGGGAACACTGGCAAGATGTGACCCTCTCCGGAGATTACACGCTGGAACAATGGTTGGGCGGCGATGACAGCGCCGCGTTTTTTCAAACTTCGCGCGCTCCCGATGGCCATCGCGCCGTCGTGAAGCTGGTACCGGAGGCAGTCGCCGGTGGCGCCGCGTCACTGGATCTCTGGCATCGAACTCACCAGCTTCGTCACTCGAATTTAATCGAACTTTTCGATTACGGGCGTGCCGAGCACGGCGGCGAAATCGTCCTCTACGCCGTCTTCGAATCTCCTGACGATAGCCTCACCACCGCGCTCAGCCGGGGGCCGCTCGATCGAGAGGAATCGCGCGAGGTCCTCGATTCGGTCCTCAACGCTCTTCGCTACCTCCACGCTCAGGGACTGGTGCTCGGCGCGCTCGACGCCGGCCACATCGTTGCCGTCGGCGATCGGGTCAAGCTCTCGACCTACGCCCTCCGCGACGCCGACACCTCATCCGCCTACCGCGAAGACGTCCGCTTGCTCGGCGATCTTTGGCAGCAGGCTCTCCTGGCCGCCTCCCCGAACAGCCCGGAGATCGCGGCCCACGCCGCGGATGCAAACCCGGAGACCCGTTGGAGTCTGGCGGAAATCAGCGCCGCACTGAGCCCGCCGGTTGCAGCCGTGTCCGCCCCGGCGCCGCCGCTGACGGTTTCCTCACCAATCACCGTGCCCCAAGTCTCCGTGCCCCCGGTCGTCGTGCGCAATGACCCTCCCACCCTGCCGCCATCCCGGGGGCGCAAACCAGAACGTGCCCCCGCACACCCTTTCCCGAAATGGACTCTCGTGGGCGCCGCCGGAGTCGTGTTGCTCATCCTCGGTCTCAGCCGGCCGCGCCCCGCCGTGGTCGCGACGCAATCCCGAGTTGCTTCCGTCCCGCTGCCAGTCGTCTCGCTCCCTGCCGAAACTCCCGTCTCCGCGCCCTTGCCGGAGGCCGCGGTACCGGAGGCCGCGGTAGCCGAGGCCGCTGTCCCCACGATACCCAAGCCCTCCCCGGCCAGCGGCACGGAAATGTGGCGGGTCATCGCCTTCACCTACCGCACCAGCGTCGCCGCCGCCAAGAAGGTGGAACAGCTCAATCAGTATCATCCCGGCCT